>JACPST010000021.1:0-7264 GCA_016193165.1 Deltaproteobacteria bacterium | reverse complement strand
TCTCTGTGGGCGAGGCCTCTGCTATTTATTCTCTCTATAAAACTTTTAAAGAAAAATATCCTCAAATGGTTGTTGTTTTTTCAACCACCACCCGGACGGGTCAAGAGTGGATTACCCCTAAACTTCATTCAGAAGATATCCCTCTTTATTTTCCTTTGGATCTTTATTGGATTGTTCAGCGAGTGCTGAAGCAGCTAAAACCAATTTCTTTTATTGCAGTTGAAACTGAAATTTGGCCTAATTTTTGGTGGCTTGCCCATCGTCAAAAAGTTGCCTTGGCGCTTGTAAATGGGAGGCTTTCTGATCGTTCTTTTAAAGGGTATTCCAAAATCCCTTTTTTCCTAAAGCTGCTTTTAAATAAACTCTCTATCTTAAGTTGTCAGACGCCTGAAGACGCGGCCAGGTTTCTTCGTTTAGGGGCTCCTCAAGAACGAGTGATTGTAGGGGGTAATTTGAAATTTGAAATTCCTACGGATCATTCGGAGCTTCATGTGAAAGCTTTGCAACTTAAAAAACAATTTGGGATGACCTCTCATATGGTTTTAGTGGGTGGGAGTACGCATTCCGGAGAAGAAGAAATTTTGATTCACTGTTATCAAAAATTGATCAAAGAATTTCCTTTTTTACGCTTGATTTTAGCCCCTCGTCATCCGGAGCGTGTTTTTGAAATTCAGCAGTTGGCACACCATCAAAACCTTCAGCCTCTTTTGGAGTCTCAAGGGAAACAATCAGAATGGATAGCCAATGATCATTCTGTTTTAGTGATTGATAGCATTGGAAAATTGCCTCAATATTACGCATTGGCAACTCTCGTTTTTATGGGTAAAAGCTTAACTGGACATGGGGGGCAGAATCTTTTAGAGCCCGCGGCATTGGGAAAAGTGATTCTTTTTGGTCCTTACATGGAAAATTTTAAGGCGATTGCTCTTGAATTTTTAGAAGAAAAGGCGGCCTTAGAAGTTCAGAATGCGCCTATGTTAGAAGAGACGTTAAGAAAACTTTTATCTTCGGAGAGTTTAAGAAAACAGTCCGAAATAAAAGCCCAAGAACTTGTGAATCGCAATAAAGGAGCCCTCCTTTTAAATTTAAAACAAATTGAAAAACATCTTTTATGGATACATTAAAAAAGATTGAACCTTCTCACTTGCTCAAGTGTGTGGAGCGATTTTCAAAATCTTCTGTTTTGGTTTTGGGCGATGTTATTCTGGATAGCTATATTTGGGGACAGGTAGAAAGAATTTGTCCTGAAGCTCCTGTTCCGGTGGTCGAAGTTACTCGAGATTCCTCGATGTTAGGAGGGGCGGGCAATGTGGTTCGAAATTTAAGAACGTTAGGAGCTCGTGTTTTACTTTGTGGAGCTATGGGTGAAGATTCAGCTGCTTTAGAAATTAAAAAACGATTGAAGGAAATTGATGTTTCTGTCGAAGGGTTGATTGTGGATCCTCATCGGCTGACGTCTAAAAAAACACGTGTCGTTGCAGGGCATCAACAAGTGGTACGTTTTGATACAGAAACCAAAACTGCGATCGCACCCCAAACGACCCAAGAGATTTTGCGTTATTTAAAAGAATATTGGAGCCAACTCGACGCTGTGATTGTTTCTGATTATGGGAAGGGAGTGATCCATCCTGCCCTTTTAGATGGGTTGCGTAGATTGCATCAGCAAAATCCAAAGCTCATCTCTGTGGATCCCAAAGAAAGAAATATGGAGTTTTATAAAGGCTTTTCTCTCATTACGCCGAATAAAAAAGAAGCGGCCTTTGCAGCCCAAAAAACGATTGAAACTTTAGAGGATCTTAAAGAAGCAGGCAGAAAAATAATTCATCGTCTTCAATGTGAAAACTTAGTCGTTACCCTAGGGGCTGAGGGTATGGCACTCTTTAAAAAAGAGGGAGAATTCTTAAAGGTTCCTACCTTTGCTAAGGAAGTTTTTGACGTCAGTGGCGCGGGAGATACGGTGGTGAGTGTTTTAACGTTAGCTTTAAGTTCTGGAGCCTCTTTAAATGAGGCTGTGGTCTTAGCCAATTATGCGGCAGGCGTTGTGGTTGGAAAATTGGGGACTGCAACGGTGACGGCTTCAGAGCTTAAAAAATATATTCAAGTTGAAAAAAAGCGAATCGCGCCTAAAAACTTTACACTTCATGAGTTGTCCACAAGAGCCTAAGCCCGTTAAATGTGTGAGCAGTCTGATCTATTCAGATCACGAGGCCACTAAAAAGGCTTTGTCACTGTTAAAACAAAAATTGGGTGAGATAGATTTTATTGAGGCAGATTTTCCTTTTACATTTACGGAATATTACGCCCGGGAGATGGGACGGCCTTTATGGCGTTCTTTTTTTGGTTTTAAGACTCTCATTTTAAGAGAGACCTTAGTTGACATAAAGCTTTTTACCAATGAAATTGAAAATAGTCTTGCAAAAGAAGACGGGCGGCGTACACTCAACATTGATCCCGGGTATTTAAATGATTCACAATTCGTATTGGCAACAGGAAAAAATTTTTCTCATCGGATTTATCTGGGACGTGGACTCTTTGGGGATCTAACGTTGATGTTTAAGCATAGCCAATTTCAAGCCTTTCCCTGGACATATCCCGATTATCGAGAGGAACCCATTCGATCATTACTTTTAAAAATGCGTAAAGACTATGTGAGAGGATTTCATGAAAAATAAACTTAAGAAAATAAAAATGATTGTTTTAGATGTGGATGGAGTTTTGACCGATGCGGGACTCATGATTGGCCATGATGGGTTTGAGTATATGAAATTTAATATTCAAGATGGTGCTGGAATTGTTTTAGCACGGAAACTGGGGTATCAATTTGCGCTGATTACAGGGCGTAACACCCAGATTATCACTCGCCGAGCTGAAATGCTTGGAATTGAAGATGTGTACCAAAATAAGCTCTACAAGATGGATTCCTATGAAGATTTGTTAAAAAAATACAAATTAAAGGATGAAGAAGTGTGTTATGTGGGAGATGATATTTTAGATCTTCCAATTTTGATGCGAGTTGGATTTTCAGCTGTGCCCTCAGATGCCGTACCCGATGTTAAAAAATATGTGGATTATGTAGCCAAGCGAAAAGGAGGAGAGGGAGCGGTACGAGAAGTGATTGATCTCATTTTAGAGGGCGCGGGAGTAAAGAAAAAATTGATTCAGGATGTGATTTCAGGAAACCAATCCGGAAAACCCGTATGAAAGTAAAAGTAACTGTTGTCATTCCTGCCCGATATGCCTCCACTCGTTTTCCAGGTAAACCCCTAGCTTTAATTTCTGGAAAACCTATGGTTCAGCATGTGTATGAAAGATCTTCTCAGGCGACCTTAGTCGATGATGTTTTTATTGCTACCGAAGATAGCCGGATTGAAGAAGCTGTCCGCTCCTTTGGTGGACGGGTCGTGATGACGAGTTCTCGTCATCAAAGTGGAACGGATCGCATGGCGGAAGTGGCTCAAAACGTTTCTTCTGATATTTTTATCAATGTTCAAGGAGATGAGCCTTTGATCTCTCCTGCTCTTATTGATCAAGTAGCTTCTGTGCTTATTAATTCTGAGCCTGCAAAGATGAGTACCGCTCAGATTGCTTTTAAAAATAAAGAAGATTTTTTAAATCCCAATGTTGTAAAAGTACTTTGTGATCAAGAAGGTACCGCTCTTTATTTTTCCCGTTCTCCCATTCCCTTTCAAAGAAGAACGTGGAGAGAAAATCCCCAGTGGCCTTATTTTTATGAAGCTCACTCTTTAGAAAAAATTCAGCAAAGTGGCGTTCATAAACATTTGGGTATTTATGGATTTAAAAGACAGGCCTTGTTGGATTTTGCACGTTGGATGCCCACTGCTTTAGAAAAAGAAGAAGAGCTCGAACAATTGCGAGCTTTAGAACATGGTATGCGAATCAAAGTGGTGACGACTCAGCATGAATCTTGGGCGGTTGATACTCCGGATGACTTAAAAAAAATAAATGAGCTTTTTAGTTCCAAAACTTCATAAAATTCAAGGATGCTGGCAGCCTCCTGCTGATAAATCGATTTCTCATCGAGCCTTGATTTTAGCTTCTTTGGCCGAAGGGACTTCCCATATTCAAAACTTTTTAAAAGCAGAGGATTGTTTAGCCACAGCTCGGGCTTTAAAAATGATGGGCATTGAAATGATTGAAGATAAAGAAGGACTCCATGTGATTGGAAATGGCCTGTGGGGGCTTAAAAAGCCTTCCCATGTTTTAGATGTGGCCAATTCTGGAACAACCCTTAGGCTTTTGACAGGCCTTTTAAGCGCTCAAAAATTTTCTTCTGTCATTACGGGAGATCGTTCTTTGGTTCGACGTCCAACTGGAGAATTGCTTAAGCTTTTGAGGTCTATGGGGGCTCATCTTCAGGCTCATGAAGATACCTATGCTCCGATTCATATTTATCCACCTAGAGAATCTTTAAAAGCTATTTTTTGTGAACCTGTTCATCCTTCTGCTCAAACCAAATCTGCTGTTCTTTTAGCGGGACTTTATGCGGAAGGAGTGACCGGAATTCAGGAAACCGTTCCAACTCGTGACCATACCGAAAGGCTTTTACAATATTTGGGAGCCTCTCTTTCTACGAGAGAAGGGAGGCTTGAGCTTCAAGGCGTGCCTTTTCAAGGATCGCCTTTGCAAGCACGATCGATCGATATTCCAGGAGATTTGTCTTCCGCTTATTTTTTGATAGCTTTGACTCTAGTACTTCCACATTCAAAACTTGAAATATCTTCTGTGGGGCTCAATCCCACTCGCATGGGTTTTTTAGAGGCACTTACTTCTATGGGAGCTTCTCTCCAGTGTACAAAAGAAAGCGAGGATTCTTATGAACCTATAGGCTCTTTAGAAGTTTCTTCGTCGTCTTTAACTTCGACAAAAATTTCTGGAGCTTTGAGTGTTCGAACGATTGATGAACTTCCTTTGGTTGCCCTCCTTGCAACTCAGGCTCAAGGTGAAACTCGTATTTCAGATGCCAAAGCGTTGCGGCATAAGGAATGTGATCGTATTTATGCTATGACTCAAGAACTTCGTCGCATGGGAGCTCAAATCGAAGAACATGAAGATGGATGGGTGATTTCTGGTCCGACTCGTCTTCAGGGAACTTTCGTGAAAAGTTATGGAGATCATCGCGTTGCCATGACCTTAATCTTGGCCGGCATGATTGCGGAATCCGAAACAGAGATTGATTCTATCGACTGTATCTCCATTTCCTTCCCTAATTTTTTACCAACCCTTTTAACACTTTCAAAATGAAAAAAATCACCATTGTTATTGATGGCCCCGCCGGAGCTGGAAAAAGTACAGTCAGCCAACATTTAGCCAAACGACTCAATTACGTATATTTGGATACAGGGGCTTTATATCGAGCCATTGCTTTGGCAGCGCGTCAAAAAAATATTCCTCCTACGAACTCTAAAAAATTATATGAACTTTGTTGCCAATGTCGGATTTCATTTAAAAAGATGAAAGGAAAACAGAAAGTTTATTTAAATGGAAAAGATGTAACTTCTGCGCTCCGAATTCCCCCCCTGAGTCTTTTGGCTTCTCATTATTCAAAGTTGCCTTTGGTTCGCAAAGCGTTGCTGCGGCATCAGAGAAAATTGGGTGAAAAAGGGGGCATGGTAGCAGAGGGGAGAGATTTGGGAACGGTGGTTTTTCCCCATGCGGAACTTAAGTTTTTTTTGGTGGCTTCTCTCAAAGAGAGATCCAAAAGACGTTATTTAGAACTGAAAGACAAAAAACATTCCTTAAAACAAATTGAAAAAGAAATTCAAAAGCGAGACCAGCAAGATCGTGAGCGAGCCTTAGCCCCTTTAAAAAAAGCTAAAGACGCAATTGAGATAGATACGACAACGATGACCATTGACCAAGTAGTCAGTGAAATGTATAAACAGGTCATCCTGAGTACGAAGGATTTTAAATAAATTATGAAGGTTATTGTTCCTAAAAACGCAGGTGTCTGTTGGGGCGTAGAGCGCGCTATTGATATGGCCTATCAAACGATTCATGAAAGCCAATATCACAAAATTGTAAGCTTGGGTCCTTTGGTTCATAACCCTGAAGTTGTGGAAGATTTTAAGAGTAAGGGTGTAGAGGTGATCTCAGATTTAAAGGAATCCCAAGCAGGAACTGTTGTTTTTAGATCTCATGGAGTGCCACTCAACACCTATGAGGAAGCAAAAACCAAGGGGTTAGAAGTGGTGGATGCAACCTGTCCTTTCGTCAAACGCTCTCAAAATTATGCCAGGCGTTTTAGTCGTCAGGGATATTTTGTTGTCATTGTGGGGGATGAAAAACATCCTGAGATGAAAAGTGTCAGAAGTTTTTCACCGGGGCCTCATTTGGTGACGATGAATCCTAAAGATTTAGAAAAAATTCCTGTGGACTCAAAAGTGGGACTGATTGCTCAAACCACCATTCCTTTAACTATATTTGAAGCTATGGTGGAAGCGGCGCAAAAAAGATTTCCAGAAGTAAAAACGCATGACACGATTTGTGACGCGACTAAAATTCGCCAGGAGGAAGCGGCTGAAACTGCTCGACAAGTGGAGTGCATGCTGATTATTGGGGGGAAAGAAAGCTCCAATACTAAAAAACTTACTAAAATTTGCAAAGAAATTCAGCCCAAAAGTTATGAAATTGAACATGAGAGAGAAATTGATTTTTCATGGTTTGAAGGGGTGAAGATTTTGGGCGTAACTGCAGGAGCCTCAACGCCGGTTCCGGTGATTCAAAGAGTGTGTAGTTATATCTTGGACAACTTGTCACAAAAACGAATTCAACAAGCTATTTAGACTTATTTTTCAGTTCTTCTATTTCTTTTTCTAGTCGTTTAATTGTCTTTTGCATTTGAGGTAAGCGCTTCCAAAGAGCGACAATTTTTAGATATTCGTGTGCTGGTGTTGCGGGAAATCCCATCAGGATTTCATTTGTTTTTGTATTTCCGGTAACGCCTGATTGCCCCGCTATTTTGTTTGTTGCTCCAATTTCAACATGGTCCGCTATGCCTGTTTGCCCACCTAAAATGGAACCGTCTCCAATTTTTGAACTTCCGGCCAGCCCAACTTGGCCACATAAGATACAATGCGTTCCTACTTCAACATTATGTCCAACTTGGACAAGGTTATCAATTTTGGTTCCTGTCTTAATTCTGGTTTCACCTGTTGTAGCCCGATCAATACAGGTGTTGGCTCCGATTTCCACATCATCTTCAATGACCACTCTTCCAATTTGAGGAATTTTATAGTGCTTTGTT
>JACPST010000109.1 GCA_016193165.1 Deltaproteobacteria bacterium | reverse complement strand
ATGGCGCCAAAACTAGACTTTCGCCTTTTCTTAGATCGTTTAAGTCATATTTCTTGGGATTTTACTACCATCCAAAAGTATGCCTGGATACTCCATCTTTTCATCATTTTTCTCATTGCTAAAAGCGCTTCCAATATCGCGGTTAATTTTTTAGATCAAAAAATTCAAGGCCCGACAAAAAAAGAAAGAGCTCATGTGATTCAACCTGTTGCCGCAGTTCCTAAAATTATTTACCCTACGAAAGAACAACTCAACGTCATTACCAAGAGAAATATTTTTAATCCCAAAGCTCCAGAAGAAGATGCGTTTATCACGGAACATGCCAAAGGCGCGGGACTTGACGAAGCAGGCGCCATTCCGACATCCCTACCCCTGGAACTCGTAGGCACCATCATTCTTTCAGATCCCAAGAGATCGGTCGCCGCGATTAAAGATAAGGGAATGAACCAAACAGAGTCGTATCAAGTCGGAGATATCATTGTCAAAAAAGCCAAAGTATTTAAAGTAGAACCTTATAAAGTTTATTTTCAAAATGTCGAGTCAGGCACTTTTGAATTTGTTGAAATCCGAGAAGAGTCCAAAGGCTTGACTTCAGCAACTCCAAGCGGGCCTTCTGTCGATATGGGGGCAGGCATCAGACAAGCAGGGGAAGGACGCTTTGTCATTGATCGAGGAGCGCTGGAATCTTCTTTGGCCAATCCCAATGAAATTTTAACCCAGGCTAGAGCTGTACCCAACGTTGTCGATGGAAAAATTAAAGGATTTCGTATTTTTTCAATCCGGCCAGGATCCATTTATGAAAAACTCGGGATTCTAAGTGGAGATGTCATCTTGCGTGTCAATGGCATTGAGCTCGACAGCCCTGCCAAGGCGCTCGAGTTTTACGGGGCCATTTCAAGCGCCTCTGATATTTCTTTAGATATGGATCGAAATGGACAGCTGATCAGTAATAATTATACGATTAAATGAACGGTAAATAAAAGGGGGACTTATGAAAATAAAAAAATGGATCGCGGTATCACTCCTCATCTCCTCCTCTGGATATGCCCAAGTTGAAAATATCGAAAAACCGGGAACCGAAAAAGCGCGGGAAATTGTTATTGACGAAAAAGCACCCGAAAGCCCCAAGAGCGCTCCCAAAGTCACAAGTATCAATTTTCGGGATGAAACGCTGGAAGCCGTAACCAAAAGTATCAGCAAACTCACTGGAAAAAGTTTTATTGTCAAAGACGATTTGGGTCGTAAAAAAATTACGATTATCTCTCAAGAAGATGTCACGATTGAAGAAGCTTACAGAGCTTTTCTTTCTGCTCTTGAGATGAATGATTTGACCGTTGTCCCTGTTGGAAAATTTTTAAAAGTGGTTCCGATTCAAGAAGCCACAAAAATGAGTTTAAAAACTTATTCGGGAGAATATGCTCCAACCAGTGATGGTTATATTACCCGCATTTATCACCTTAAATATATTAACGCCGGTGATATTCAACGGGCTCTTCAAGGGATTGTGAATCCTCGCTCCCTCGTCGCCTATGACCCCACAAATAGTCTCATTATTACAGACACCGGCGCCAATATTAATCGCATTGTTGAAATTGTGACCCACCTCGACATCAAAGGATTTGAAGAGCAATTGGTTGTTCTTAAAATTAAGTACGCGTCAGCTAAAGAAGTGGCAGATCAAATCAATAATTTCTATCGAGATGATAAAAAGCAAATAGGCGGCCGTTTTGCTCCCCCTCCTCCTTTTGGCGGATCTATGGAAGGAGGGGGCGGCGAATCTATTTCCAAAATTATTCCAGATCCCAGAAGTAATTCCCTTATTGTGAAAGCCAACGCTCAAGGAATTTCCAAAATTAAAGAGCTCATTTCAAAATTAGACACACCTGTGGGCGGCGGTGGAAAAATTCATGTGTATTACCTTCAAAATTCCGAAGCTGAAAAGATTGCTCAAACCTTAAATAATATTGTGGGGGGGCGGGGAGGCGCCAGACCTCCCTCAAGTTTTGCCCCGGGCACATCTCCACAAGTAGGCCCTGTGGATTTTGAAGGTGAAATTAAACTCACCGGAGATAAAGAAACAAACTCTCTAGTCATTACAGCTTCTCTTCAAGATTTTCAGACGTTAAAATCAGTCATTCAAAAACTTGATATCCCCAGAAAACAAGTCTATGTGGAAGCCTATATCCTAGAAGTTTCCGTCTCAAAATCTAAAACTTTGGGAATCTCCTATACGGCAGGAGTTCCGGCTCCCGGGTTTAAAAATGGACTCGTCGGGGGGTTTTCTGGCACCACGCCCAATACGATAGATATTATAATCGATCCAACCAAATTCCTCACTCCCACAGGAAGCGGGGTTTTAGGATTTGTCACAAAAGGCTCTACTTCCATCACACTCCCTAATGGTCAAATCGTAAAGATTCCTAATGCCACCGCTTTAGTACGCGCCCTAGCCAGTGACTCTAATTCAAATCTCTTATCTGCTCCTCAAATTTTAGCCCTGGATAATGAAGAATCAGAAATTCAAGTTTCTGAAAAAATTCCAACCAGCTCCGGAACTTCGACCACCAGCACTGGCGTTATTCAAACCAATATTTCAAGGGAAGATATTGGACTCAAACTCAAAATTAAACCCCAAATTAATGAGGTATCAAGCTTGGTTCGGTTGGCCATTGATGAAACCATTGAAGATATATCAAACCGAAAACCTCCCTCGGGTCTTGAAGGGCAAACGTTTGCTTCAACCAAACGCGCCATGAAAACAACCGTCCTCGTTCAAGACCAAGACACCGTTGTCATCGGGGGCCTGCTGAGAGATAATGTCAATGAGACGACCAGTAAAGTTCCCCTGCTGGGGGATATTCCCATTCTGGGGTGGCTTTTTAAAAGCACCAATAAAGAAATGGTAAAAACAAATCTGCTTTTGCTTTTAACACCCACCATTATTAAACAATATGGAGATTTTAGAAAACTGTTTGACCAAAAGATTAAAGAGCGTCAGGAGTTTATTGATAAAAATTATCCGGACACTCACGACAAGAAAACAACCTATCTGGATAATTTAAATCCTCCTCAAAAAGAGAAAAAAAGAGAGTAAAAAGAATGCCTTCCAAAAAACCTAAATTAGGAGAAATTTTACTCAAGCATACTTCCTTAAGTGAAAAACAACTGGAAGATGCTCTCCTTATTCAACGAGAAAAAGGAGGAAAACTCGGAGATATTCTCATTGACCAAGGATATCTTTCTCCAGAACAAATTCAAAAAGCTCTCAGCGTTCAACTGGGACTGCCCTTCTACCAAGAAATTCCGGGTGACGATATTGACCCCCTATTGGTAGACAAAATCCCCATAAACTACGCTCGTGAAAATGAGGTCATCCCCATTGTTCGAGAAGCCAATCGTGTCGTGGTCGCCATTGCCAATCCTTTGAATCAGACTGTCTTGGATGACTTGCGAATTATTTTAAGAAGTCCCATTCAGCCGGTCATTGCAAGTCCCATCAAAATTAAAGATGCCATCAACCGCGTCTATGAAAAAAAAGAACAAAAAACTATTGCGGAAATTGGCGAAGAAACAATGGATCTTTCCTACGAACTTGAAGAGCCCGAAGATCTTTTGGATGCCAGTGACGAAGCCCCCATCATTCGCTTAGTTAACTCCCTTCTTTTCCGCGCGGTCAAAGAACGAGCCAGTGATATTCACATCGAACCTCAAGAACGGGAAGTGGTAGTACGCTATCGTATCGACGGAATTTTATATGATGTCTATAAACCACCCAAAGCTTTTCAAAATAGCATCACCTCTCGGATTAAAGTCATGTCGGATTTAAACATTGCTGAAAAAAGACTTCCCCAAGATGGCCGCATTAAAATTAAAATTGCTGGAAAAGACATTGATATTCGGGTTTCTACGGTGCCCATTTCCCACGGAGAGCGCATCGTGCTTAGGCTCCAAGACAAAAGCAATGTCATTTTAAATTTAAAAGACTTAGGTTTCGATGGAGAAGTCTATGAAGCCCTAGATCAGCTGATTCATAAAGCCTATGGCATCATTCTTGTGACGGGCCCTACCGGGAGTGGAAAAACGGCCACCCTCTATGCGTGCCTTTCCAGACTCAATTCTGTCGAAATTAATATTTTAACCGTCGAAGATCCGGTGGAAATGCAACTCAAAGGGGTCGGGCAAATTCCTGTAAACCCTAAGATCAATTTAACGTTTGCGGCAGGCTTACGGGCTATTCTCAGACAAGATCCCGATGTGGTGATGGTGGGAGAAATCCGAGACTTAGAAACGGCTGAAATTTCTATTCAAGCTTCGCTCACGGGCCACTTGGTACTTTCAACCCTTCACACCAATGACGCTCCAGGAGCTATTACACGGCTTGTGGATATGGGGGTTGAACCCTTTTTGGTTTCTTCTTCTATTTTAGGAGTTATTGGACAAAGGCTCGTTCGGAAAATTTGCAAGTTTTGCAAAGAAGAATATATTCCCACGCCTCAAGAATTAAAAGAACTCGGACTTTCTTTAGATCAATTCCAAGGAAAAAATATTTATTCGGCTTCTCAGACAGGCTGTGAAAAATGCATGAAAACAGGATATTCGGGAAGAACTTCCATCAAAGAACTTTTTGTCGTTGATGATGAAATTCGTCAGCTGATTTTAAGCGGCACAGATTCTTCAAATCTGAAAAAAAGAGCGATTCAAAAAGGCATGAAAACCATTCGGGATGATGGGGTTGCAAAAGTCTTTTCAGGGATTACAACCATCGAGGAGATTTTAAGAGCCACACAAGTTGAAATTTAAAACCTATGCCTGTATTTGACTACAAAGGGTTGGACAAGAATGGCAAAAACATTAAAGGAAAAATTGACGGCGACAATCTAAAAATTGCCAGAGCCAAACTTCGCCGGCAAGAAATCTTTCCCATCGAACTTGTGGAAAAGGCGTCTGTTGAAAAATCCACTCAAGTCACTCGCGTTACTAAATTTTTTAAACGCGTCAAAATCACGGATGTGGCGATCATGACCCGGCAGCTGGCAACCCTCGTCAAAGCCAATATTCCCCTCGTGGAAGCTTTAATCGCCATTTCTGATCAATTGGAAAATGAACGATTAAAACTCATTATGACCGAAGTTAGAGAACAAGTGAATGAAGGCTCTTCTTTGGCCTCTGCCCTTGGAAAACATCCTGAAGTTTTTTCAAATCTTTACATTAATATGGTCAAAGCGGGGGAAACTGCGGGAACCTTAGACACCGTACTGTTGCGCTTAGCAGAGTTTACGGAGTCTTCCGTGAAGCTCAGAAACAAGGTCATGGGGGCCATGATGTATCCACTCCTCATGACACTTGTGGGAACAGCCATCATTACAGGTCTTTTCATATTTGTTATTCCCCAAATTACACAAATTTTTTCTGAGATGGAACAAGCGCTGCCTTTGATTACCCGTATCGTCATTGGAATCAGCGATGCTCTCCGATATTATTGGTATCTGGTCGCTCTAGGCATTTTTCTTCTCTATACACTTTTTAAAAAATTCTCAGCCACAGAAAAAGGGAAACGAAAACTAGATGCCACCCTTTTAAAACTTCCTATTGTTGGAAAACTGGTTCGAATGATTTCAGTATCGAGGTTCACAAGCACTCTTTCGACCCTTCTCAAAGGAGGAGTTCCTCTTCTTGCGGCGATGGATATTGTTAAAAATGTCGTCGACAATACTCTTATTCGAGAAGCGCTTGTTAAAGCCCGAGAAAATATTACAGAAGGACAATCGATTGCTCAACCGTTGCGGGAAAGCGGAGAATTTCCAGCTATTGTCACCCACATGATTTCGATTGGCGAAAAAACAGGAGAGCTGGAATCCATGCTCAATACGATTTCGGATGCCTATGATAATGAAGTCAATACCACGATTACGGCTCTCACCCAGCTTTTGGAACCTGTGATGATTTTGTTGATGGGATTAGGCGTTGGGATTATAGTAATGGCTGTGTTGTTGCCCATCTTAAACTTAAACAATATCGCAAGTAGCTAGGGACACGTCCCGCGGGACACGTTCTTGAAAGGAGCTGACATGAAACATATTTTAGGAAACGCAAAAGGGATTACGCTCATTGAAATTATCGTCACGATGACGATTATTGCTATTTTTGCCACCCTGGCCTTCACACAAGTGGGAGGTTATGTGGGCAAGGCCCGGATTAACGCAACCAAAACTCAGATTAAGAATTTTGAACAAGCATTGGAACTCTACAAAACAGACAATGATTTTTATCCCACCACCGAACAAGGTCTCCATGCTCTCCTTCAGCCGCCGACGGTTGGAAATGTTCCGGAAAATTATCCCTCTGGAGGGTATTTAAAGAAAAAAGACGTTCCCAAAGATCCCTGGGGAAGGGAATACGTTTATGCCTGCCCGGGAGTACACAATACGGGAGATTACGACTTGTCTTCTAACGGGCAGGATGGGGTGGGGGGCGGAAACGATGACGTTACCAATTGGGCAGATGAAAGATCT
>JACPST010000086.1 GCA_016193165.1 Deltaproteobacteria bacterium | reverse complement strand
CGATCCCATCCTCTCGTCCCCGCTGTTGAAGCAGAGGAAATTTCTGCATCTGAAAGTCCCTCTAGTTTTAACCACTGACTAAAATCAAAATTTCTCCAAGCGTTTTCAAACTCTTGCTGAGATACGCCCAAATGTTGAGGCGTTACATCTCGCCAAAATTCGGGGAGCCTCAATCGTTTAACGCCAGTTTTGTCAATCATCTTCATTCCTTGAGAAACTCTTGTCATCCAATCTAAAATTTTTGCTTCAGCCGTCACTCCAGACGGCTGATACTCGCCCAATCCTAAAGCCATCATGGCGAGCTCCCTAACCTTTGCCGGAGAAACTTGATCAATCAAAATTTCTTCTTTAAAAATTTTTGTTTGAGATTGAATTTTCCCCGTTAAATCAATAAAAGCGCTGATCCCAGTATTGGCGCACCGAAGCATGGGGGTTCGATTTTCAATGGCGCGCCACACATGGAGCATCAAGTGCTGATAGGGGCAGGATGTTTTTCCAAACCAGGAGTCATTGGTTACTGTAATAATAAAACTTCCTCCTTTTTTCACAAAGCGTCTGACAAAGTCCGGGAAAATACCTTCAAAACAAATGAGAGGGACAAGTTTGAAGTCTTTGGTAAAGCTCAGGGGATTCATGTTTTTACCTCTGGAAAAATCTCCAATAGACTGAGGAATGATATTTTTTAAAAAGGGTAAAGCGGAGGCGAATGGAAAATATTCTCCAAAGATCAAAAGCTTTATTTTGTCATAGCTTCCTAAGATTTGAAAAAAGTTAGAAATTAAAAAAGTGCTGTTATAGGTTTGATCGTCTTCTTTATTATATCCTCCAAAAAAGAGGGGAGCGCCAGCCCGCGAGGCCAAATTAAACATGATCTCGCGATTCGTCGGACGATCGGCTGTAAAAAATCCAGGGACGGACGTTTCCGGAAGCACAAAGAGATCTATATTTTTTTCTTTGGCAGCTTTCAAAACTAAAGTTTCATTAATGTCTTGCGCTTTTTGGATAGCCCATGTGGTTCCTTGAAACCCTTGGATCTTTTCAAGATTTCCCACATTGGTTTGAACCAAAGCCGCGCGAATCGATGGAGCTTTGGTCATGAGCTCTCGTAAGTCTTGAAGTTGAAAAGCGCTATAAATACCTGCCAGTAAAAGGTAACTGAGTGTGACTGCCAGAGATGAAGCTGGAAAAACTTCCGTATCTTTTTTAATCCAGCGGACAAGTTCATAGATAAAAACATTGAGAAAAATCTGAGGAGTTAAAAACTCAAGCACTGTATAGAGAGCGGGTATCCAAAAAAGCGGCGGGAGGTGTAGGGGAAAGCGCTTTAAAAGATAAGGAAAGAGCGCCAAATGAATATTACAAAAAGAACAAAAAATTAAAAAAATGGGAAAGGCGATCCACAGAGGAAGGCCTCCAAATACTTGTAAGGTGTAGAGTACCCAATGAAAAGCTCCGATACTGACTAAGAATCCCATAACAAATCCCATGATCAGCGCTTGTTTGGGTGTTTGATGTTCTAAAGCAAAAAAGAGAGGAACCATGGCTGTCCAAATTAGACCTGAAATTTCAATTTTTGGAAAAGAAAGAACAATGAGAACGCTGCTTAAGAGAAAAAGTAAATAATCTTTATAGAGTTTAATGAAATGAAACATGAGTTAATTTTGAAATTTTTAATGGAATGGCCGTGTTGTCCATGGTTCCTGTAAAGGTCTGCGCGCCAGGTCCAAAACTAAAAACAGGAACAGGCGCGGAGCTGTGTCCATGGGTATTCCCAGCCTGAATCATTTTTAAGGATGTAGAAACCACTTCCGCGCGTTTTGCGATGAGAGATCCAAGCACGACAGCCGCGTCATGAATAGAATCATGGCTCATTTCTTGAAGACTCTCAGTCTCTTCTTTTGTGACTTTAGACCAATGAGCGTGATCTTTTAAAATAGTTTTAGTACTTTCTTCCGTAAATTTTCCTTCAGAATCTTTTTGGAGCTTTTGAATCATATATTGCGAGGATACTTGAAGCCCTTGTAAGTAAGGAATATCCGTGGCTTCCACAAATCCTAAGGCCGCGGTTTCGTGATCAGCCGTTACTACAATCAACGTGTCCTTTCTCTTTTTTGCAAAGGCATAAGCCGTTTGAACGGCATGATCAAATTCTAAGACCTCTCGTGTCATCGTGGCAAGATCAATCTCATGGCCAGCGAAATCAATTTTACCGCCTTCAACCATGAGAAAAAATCCTTTGGGAGAGTCCTCTAAAAATTGAAGGGCGATCCGAGTCATATGAGAGAGCGAAGGTTCTTCTTTCATATCAGAGAGTTCTTCCCGGTCGATTTCGTAGTTTAAGTGTTCTTTGTGGAAAAGTCCCAAAAGTTTTTTATTTTTGAGAGGCAAAATATGAGAGAGTTCCTGTGCGGATGTGATGATCTCATAATTTTGTTTTTTAAATTGAGGAAGAAGCGGCAAGAAATATTTTCTTCCTCCTCCCAGTAAAATGTCCACCTGATTTTTTAAAAGCCATTGGGCAATCAAAAGGTGTTCTTTTCGATGCATAGCATGAGCCGCAAAGGCAGCTGGAGTGGCGTCTGTTAATGAGGTTGTTGTCACAAGTCCCGCGCGCTTTCCTGCTTTTTTAAATTTTTCTAACAGGGTTGGGAGATCTTGGCCTTCAGGGTTTTTCCCCAGCCTTTGATTGTTGGTTTTATGAGCTGTGGCCAGCGCTGTCGCCGCCGCGGCAGAATCGGTGACACGGTTATTGGCAGAAGATGTAAAAACTATCCCGGAAACAGGCAAGGTTGTTAAGAAAAGTTTTTTTTCTAAGAGTTCTTGCGCGATATGAATTTGGTTGAAGCCCATGCCATCTCCAATCATAAAAATGACATTGCGTACGGCTGCCTGAGATGGGGCTTCTAAGAAAAGAAAGACAGCAATCCAAATATATCGCATTCTAATGGTTTTTAAGAAGGTTTAGAGTAAAAGGTAAAACCTCTTTGTAAGAAATTTCTCTTGGGGATTCATGCGCAATGTGATGTCCCCACGCCGCAAAAATGGCTTTCATAGAATCTAACGATGGATCGTATCCATGTTGTCCATAAAAAGAAGCAGGCTCTGTGGGTTCTCCAGTCTTTATGTCGTCGTTTAAATGAAATCCAGGCTCCCCCACTAAAATAATATCTCCACTATTAGGATGATTGAGGCCGCCTTTTTCAGCTTCTTCTTTTGTCCATACCTGGGCAATGGCTGGTTCTTTTTTGAATAGAGCAACAACTTCTTGTCTCAGTCTTTGAAAATCTTCTTTAGAAACGATGCCGTCGGGTTCTCGTCCTTTTAGATTGATATAGACATGGCCCACTCCTCCTGAACTAAAGCTTCGAACTCTAATTTTAGTGGTATCTGGACCTTCATTCTGTGTCAGAAAGGGGAGATATCCTTTTTTAGCCAAGACTCGATTGGGATAATAAACGGTGTGGAGAGGTTCCATTCCATGGTCACTGACAATGATAAAATTCGTATCGGGCAATTCGTTCATCATTTGATCCACGGCTTTATTGACTTCCAGATAGCCTTGCCGAATGATCTCAAGATACTTTTTGCTCTTTTCAGTAGAATAATCTTTTTGTTTGGGGTGGGCCATATAAAACTGATGTCCCAGCTCATCTAAGATAGGTTGATACGCTAAAAGCAGATCCCATTTTTGGGTCCTGGCGGCTAAAAGAGTAACTTTCGTGAGATAGCGTGAAAATCGAAGGGCCTGTTCCAAAATCATTTCATCTGAAATATTAGGATTTTTGCGATCTGGATCCCCCGGCCAAAAACCGGCTTTCTCGGCAATTAGGTCTTGGAAAGATTCAGGATAGGCCCGGGTTACATTGAGAGACCCCACATAAAGTTCAATGCGAGAGAGATCGGGTTCAAAAGAAAGCAATTTACACCAACTTCCTTTGAGGACCCCATTGGATCGAAACCCTAATCCCGCCCATGGCTGATCGAGTGAAGCACTTCCAGTGGTCCCATTTTTTAAATCAGAGTCTTCATCAAAAATAAGAGTATCATAATTTTTGTCTTGATCGTTCGTTGAATCAATCGCCAAAATTTTGAATAGCCGTTTTACTTTTTCAGTATCGTTTTCATTTTTTCCATTTCCATGGTGATGGGCTAAAGAACTATCTGTCTTAGCTAAAGTTTTATTTTCTAAAAGAGTGAGCGTGGTCGCCAGCGGGGTACTATAGGATCGGATGTCTTGAGGCAGAGCCCCGGCATAGTCTTGAAAATTAGCTTTGGTAAAGACCTGAATAAAAGGAGGGTGTTCGCTATTGGTATAAATCAGTCCCCAGTCTGCTGTGCGGCGCTCAGTGGTGCCATCCAGGCCTGGATAGGTGATGACGCCCACGCGTTTTCCCTGGGCTTTGGCTGTTTCCCAAAGAGCTGGGGTTTGGGGATCAATCTCCGCTGTAAAGCCATTTGTAGATTTCAGAATAGAGTCTGTAACTTTATGAAAGTTATTCGAAACGATGCCATGCTGATCTGGGGCAGAGCCGGTAATGATAGAAATATGACTTGTGGCTGTAAGAGAGGGAAGGGAAACTTGCATGGCTTTCAAGATCCCTTCTTTTTCAATGCGGCCAAATCCCTTGTTTTTAAAATCTGTGTCCAGATATTTTTGCATCAGTTGATTGGCGCAGCCATCAAAACTCATCACAATCACTTGGGTGGAATTGGCGCTCTGTAAGAAAGTGGGTGAATCACTTATGATCGTTAAAAAGAGCACAACGACGATTAGGAATCCTTTTTTCATGGTTTACCCCCTGGTTGAGAGTCCGCCTAAATTTTCTAACAAATCGCTGCGAACGAAGTCAAGGAAAGAGTGGTTTAAAATACTTCAAGAATTAAAAAATAAACGATCATCATGACAAGCCCCAGGGGGATGCCAAGTTGGGCCCACTCGCGGCTTGTGATTTTGAGTTTACTTGCCGCGATGATATTAGGAATATTGCCGGGGATGAGAATGCCGCCGCTGATCAAAAGCGCCATAAGGATAGATTTTAGTTGGATCAGAGAAAGGGCAGGGCTGACTTCGGCCGCCGCAAGAGTCGCATTGTCTAAGATGGCGGAAGTGATGTTGAGCCAAAATAAGATACCACTGGGGAGCTTCACGACATAAGCATCAATAAGGGGTTTAAAGCCTGTCCCTAAGAAGATTAAGGCCATCACAAAAAGATACACCTTCCCAGCTCTTAAAATGACCTCTGTGCTGGAGTCCGATTTTAAGTTTTTTGAGTCGTCTTTGACACTTTTTCTTCCTTGAAACCAAGGGGCTAAAACACCCAGAAATAAAATGGCAGGGATAATCAAGGCATAAAAGTTTTTCAGTAGAAACCAAAAATTTTCATTAAGCTTGGCTACAACAATCGTGCTTAAGGGCTCTCCAACCGGTGTTAAAGCAGCGCCTAATCCAATGGAAAAACAAGCAATGATAGTGATATTGATTTCTGTTTTTCTATTTAAGTCTAAAATGGTGATAAGCTCTACCAAAATCAAAGCTGCAATGATGGCGGTAATAACACTGGAAAGCAACCCGAGTGAAACAATTAAAAAGAATAAAAATAACGACTGAGGAATAAATTTAAAAATAGCTTTAACCAGTCGATCTAAGTATTTTCGGGTGAATTTAAATAAAAAACCAGTGCTTAAAACGACAACACTGATCGGGAGTGGATAGATCAAAGCCTCATGGATGACATGGGGACTCCAAAGTTGAGCTGCCGTGAGCGCCAAAATACCCATGATAAATAAAAAAACTTCTAAATTTTTCTCAATTGTGTGATTCAAAAACGGCCCACTAAATACAATAAGAAGAATAACAACAAGTCCTATTTCTACAAAATTCATGAAGGTATCCTATCTGAAATTAAATATTTTTGCTAGAAATTCCGATACGTTAAGGTGAGAAAAGGACTATGAGTCATAACGCTTTTAAAGATAAATATCAGGCGGCGTTTCACACGATGCTGGATGCTATTGTGTTTGTGAATCCCACGACGTTTGAGGTTGAAGACGTGAATGCGCAAGTGACTCAGCTGACGGGATATTCCGCTGAAGAGCTCATGAAAGAAGGGCTCAAGCTTTTAGATTCTAATTCTAAAGTGCGTCAACTTTTAGAAAGAACACTCCAAGATAAAAAACAACATGTCTTAGAATTCGACGTGCTTACAAAGAAAAAAGAATCTTTAGCGGTTTCTATGAGAGTTGATTTTATTGAAATGGAACATCACCGGCATTTGATTTTGGTGTTTCAAGATATAACCAAGATTCGAAAAATGGAAGAGGCGATTCAAAAAACGGTGGATCAAAAAACTCAAGATTTGCAACTTGCTTTAGAAACGCTTCAAAAAAGCAATCAGCTTAAAAGTGATTTTGTAGCGATGGTTTCCCATGAGATTCGAAATCCCTTAACGGTTTTAAAAAGTACCATGGTTTTGATTAATAATTCGAAATTAGGGGCTAAGAAACGAGAAGAAGTATTCCAGATTATGGTGCGGCATATTGATCAGATGATTGATATTTCAAATGATCTTTTGGATGTTTCTAAAATTGAAGCGGGGGTGATGCAGTATCATTTGGAAAAGTTATCTTTATGCAAATTGCTCTGTAGTATGGCTCATCATTATCATTCTTTTGAAGAGCAGTGTGGAATAAAGCTTTTGGTGGAATGTCCAAAGGATTATTTTATTTACGCGGATGAATTAAAGACTAAGCAAATTTTGGATAATTTGATCAGTAATGCTTTTAAAGCGACGCCGAAGGGTGGTAAAATTATTTTATCTGCCAGGTCTTTGGAAAATAGTTTTATGGAGATTTCAGTTTCAGATACAGGACATGGAATTGAAAAAGATAATTTGCAGCATCTTTTCAAGCGATTTGTTCGTCTCAAAGGGCCATGGGCGCATATCAAAGGGACAGGCTTGGGTTTAAGTATTGTGAAAAGTTTAGTCGAAGCTCAGGGGGGTAAAATTTGGGCCGAAAGTGAAATCGGGAAAGGGGCAACCTTTCGGTTTACATTGCCCGCAACGGCTGTTCCTGTGGTGGTGTTGGTCGATGAGGACGTGGAATTTTCAGAAAAAGTATCTAAGCTTTTAGAAGAAGAAGGGTATCGAGTGAAGCAATGTCATTCTGCCTTTCGCGGGATTGAGGAGTGTCAAGAAATGAAGCCGCATGTGGTAGTTTTGGATTTAAAGCTTTCAGATTTATCTGGAGAAAAAGTGGTGGATCGTTTAAAAGAAATGCCACTCATGAAAGATTTGCCTTTTGTTTTTTTAATCAGTCAAGAAGTGGAAAAGCCAGATGAAAAGGTCAAAGATATTCCTGTGGTCTATAAGAGTAAATGGGAATATGAGCTTTTATCTATTTTGAAAAAACAACTTCGCATGCAAGTTCAACGGGAAATAAAACCAGGAGGAGTGTATGGCAAAAAAGATATTATTAGTTGATGATGAAAAAGACTTGGTCGTTACCATTCAACTCTTATTGGAAGCCAAAGGGTATATGGTTGTATCGGCCAATGATGGCCTATCAGGACTAGAAAAAGCTAAAAAAGAAAAACCAGATTTAATTTTATTAGATGTGATGATGCCCCATCTCAATGGGTATCAACTTTGTCGGGAAATTAAAAAAGATCCACATCTTAAAAATACGCCCGTTGTGATGCTGACAGCCAAGGCGCAAGAAAGTGATCGATTTTGGGGGATTGAAGCGGGCGCGGATGACTACCGCGGAAAAATTAGAAAAAGTTCTCCGAACTTCTTTCCCGGAGGAAATCCAATCTATTTTTTTACAGCTGGATCACTCCCAGAAAAATGTTCTTTTTAATCTTTTATTTAATCACAAAGTAGCATCTCGTACGATTCGAGATTTTACCACAGAGCTTTTGGAAGAGTTTTTTAATCATATGCCATGGGAAATAGCTTTAGAGCTTGTAAAAAAGTTACAGCCGGATGACGCGGCAGATCTTTTTGGAAAGTTATCTTCAGAAAAAGTCCAGAGATTTTTGGCAAGCTTAGATCCCGATCAAAAAAGTCAAATTTCAAAACTTTTGGCGTATGACAAGAATACTGCCGGCGGGATTATGAACTCCAATGTTTTCACCCTCTCACAAGCCGCCACGGTTCAGCAAGCCATTGAGGCCGTTCGAACTCAGACACAAGTTCCCATGATTTTTTACCTCTATGTCATCGATGAGCAAAAACATTTGGTGGGGATTGTCTCTTTGAGGCATCTCATTCTATCTCAGCCCTCCGTTTTATTAAAAGACATCATGAATACGAATGTTTCGGCTATTTTGGTCAACCAAAGCCAAGCAGAAGTGGCTCAGCTCATGACACGGCATAATTTTTTAGCTGCCCCCGTGGTGGATGAAGAAAAAAAACTATTGGGGGTTGTCACCGTAGATGATGTCATGGGAGTAATTCAAGAGGAAGCGACTCAAAATTTATATCGGATGGCGGGAGTTGAAAAAGATGAGAGAGTTTTTACGCCGATTAAAAAATCTATTAAAAATAGAACCACGTGGCTTTCTGTGGTCGCGAGCATGGGGGGCATTGCGGGATCTCAAACGCTGACGATTATGGTGCGTGGATTGGCTTTAGGGGAAGTGGCCATTGCCGATGCGTGGAAGGTTATTATAAAAGAACTGCAAGTGGGTGTGGCCAATGGCGTGATCAATGGTCTCGTGATGGCAATTGTGGCCTATTATTGGAAAGGGGTTCCAGTATTGGGGCTTGTGCTTATGCTTTCGATGATTGGAAATCTTTTTATCGCGGCTTTGGTGGGCGCCGTAATTCCTATTGGATTAAAAGCGATTAAAGTAGATCCGGCGGTGGCTTCGGCAGTAGTTGTCACGACCTTCACGGATTGCTTTGGATTTTTTTCGTTTTTGGGATTGGCAACACTTTTAGTTAAGTACTTAACTTAGAGCGCGCTCTTCAGACGTTTTCGCCATTTTAATAGCTCATTAAAAATAATAATTCCTAAAGAAGCGCCGAGAGTATAGATCCAATCTGTGGGATTTAGGGCTTCTTGGCCAAAAATTTCTTTTAAAAAAGGTAAATACATTCCAATCAAAAGTAGGCCGAATAAAAGAAAAA
>JACPST010000085.1 GCA_016193165.1 Deltaproteobacteria bacterium | reverse complement strand
TGGATCTTGGGGGATCAATCTTCTTACGATTAGCAGTCATAAAATTCATGGACCCATTGGAGCAGGGGCGCTCATTACCGATGGAAAAATGAGGTTGGAACCTCTGTTATGGGGTGGGGGACAAGAACACGGACTTCGCAGTGGTACAGAAAGTATAGGGATGATTTATGGATTTTTTTTGGCTGCCCAAGACATTCTTCAAAATCAAAGTAAAAGCCGCGAGGCCATTTTAGCTTTGAAACAAAAATTTATAGAAGGCATACGAAAGTTTCCTTTTGATATTAAGCTGAATACCCCAGAGCAGAGTTCTCCCTATATTTTAAATCTTTCTTTTAGAGGATGTGAATCGGAAGTTTTGCTTCGCATGCTGGAAGAAGAGGGGATCTTTGTTTCTCCAGGGGCTTCTTGCAACGCCAAAAAAAGAAAACCGAGCCACGTATTAAAAAGCATTGGCTGTACTGATTCTGAAATTTTTTCAGCTTTGAGATTTAGTTTTTCTCCGTATACAAAAGAAAGTGAAATTGATGAGGTGTTAAAGGTTCTTCCTCCCATTTTAAACCGACTTCAAGCTTTAAAATAAAATGAAAGTGTGTGGATATCTCATGCGGTATGATGAGCTTGCTCTCAAGGGCAAAAATAGATTTTTTTTTGAAAAAAAACTTATTTCAAACATTAAAGAAAAACTTAAAGAAGTTTCTATAACGATAGATCATCTTTGGGGAAGGATCTTGGTGCGTTGTGAAGAAAACATGGAAGTTCGCAGGCAGCTTTTAAAAATTTTTGGAATTTCTTCTTTAAGTCCCATTGTAGAAGCGCCGAGTGACTTGTCTTCGATTCAAGAAGAAGCTTTGGCGTTAGTTCCCAATCGCTCGTCAACTTTTCGAGTGACAACCCGTCGTGTCGACAAAAAATTTCCTTTAACCTCTCGGGCCGTTAATATCGAGGTCGCACATTTTGTATTGCCCAAGCGGCCGCTATTAAAAATAGACTTAGATGATCCTGAGCTTGAACTTGGAATCGAAATTCGAGAAGAAAAAACATTTCTCTTCCTTGAAAAAGAAAGCGGCTTAGGTGGTCTTCCAGTGGGAACGAGTGGAAAAGTTTTAACTCTTCTTTCAGGAGGGATTGATTCTCCTGTGGCGGCATGGATGATGATGAAGCGAGGGTGTCCGGTAGAGTATATTCATTTTTATTCTTATCCGTATACGGGAGAGCAAAGCAAAGAGAAGGTATTGGATTTGGTTCGCACGCTTTCTTGCTATCAAAATAAATCTTTTTTACACATAGTGTCCTTTGGAGAAATTCAAGAAGCCCTTCAAAGGCACTGTAACGAGCGCTATCGAACGCTTCTGTACCGACGCTTCATGCAGAGAATTGCCACAGAGGTTGCGCATCGAAGAGAAAGTATTGGGCAAGTGGCCAGTCAAACGGTTGAAAATATTTCGGCGGTCAGCACAGCAACAGATATTCTCATCCTGCGTCCTTTGATTGGATTTAATAAGAACGAGACGATTAGCTTATCCAAAAAAATTGGAACGTATGAAATTTCGATTCGTCCTTTTGAAGATTGTTGTACGCTCTTTCAGCCTCAAGCCCCTGCCACGAAAGCACGACTTTTGGATTTACTTCAGGAAGAAGAAAAGGTACCGTATAAGGAGTTTGTGCAAGGAGCGTTGAGTCACATTGAAACCCTTTCTGTTTAGTTTGGTTGTCTTGGGTATTGGTTTAGGGGCAGGTTTTTTCCTCGGACGCAAAAAATCTCCTAAAATAGACTTTCAGGATCATCTTCACCGGTTAGATCTTTTGTCAACGTTAGGCCAATTGGCGGCTGGATTTGATATCCATGAGTCTTCAGGGCAATCTCAAACCAATGTCAAAGATACGCTTTCTTTGCTCATCAAAGAGGTTCAAGAAAAAGTTCAATCGAGACATATAGAGCTCAGTCTTCAGTTCGTGGGTTCACTCCCTTGGATTTTAATTCCAGAGGCACCGTTTAAACATATTATTTTAGATGTGTTACTCAATGCTATTGAAGCCCTTCCAAAAGGCGGGAAAATTATGATCCGTGCCGGGCTTAAAGATGAGAGGGTGAAAATCGAAATTCAAGACAATGGAGTCGGCATTCCTAAAGAATATCTCCCGCGTATTTTCGATCCTTTTTTTACAACCAAGACTTCGGGTACGGGGCTTGGTCTTTCAACCTGCAAAGATTTGGTGGAGCAACATCGAGGAAAAATATTTATTTCCAGTGTTGAAAACGGCGGAACTGTGGTCACCCTTTATCTTCCTGGCCGATTTGATTCTTGAAAAAACTGGAGGGTTTTTTCATAAATTTTGTTTATAGAAAGACCATATTTTTCATACAAATTTTCTGCGGTGCCGGATTCGCCATAGATGTCTTCAACGCCAATTCTTAACAGAGGTGTTCCGATTCCATTTTCAGCCAAAACTTCACTGACCGCACTGCCCAGACCTCCAATAATATTGTGATCTTCAACCGTCACAAGTCGCTTGTGGGATTTGGCGGTGTGAACAATCAGTTCTTCTTCGATGGGTTTTAAGGTGTGGATATTAATGACGGTGCTGGAGATGCCTTCTTTTTCTAATGTTTGAGATGCCACATAACTATTGTAGACCACACCACCTGTAGCCAAGAGGGCAATATCTTTTCCTTCTTTAAGAACAACCCCTTTTCCATATTCAAATTCATAGTCCTCTGAAAAAAGACTGACCAGATTTTGTCGGGTGAGGCGCACATACACAGGGCCTTTGTGGTGGCTGGATAAGTATTCAATCATTTTTCTTGTTTCAACAGGATCGCCGGGTTGTAAAACGCCCATGCCAGGCAGAGATCTCATGAGCGCGATGTCTTCAAGCGCCATTTGAGTATAGCCATCTTCTCCAATGCCGAGTCCCGCGTGGGTACCCATGATTCTGGCGTTGACTTGATTATAGGCGATTGAAATTCGAATCGTTTCAAACCGACCCGCCACAAAACATCCGAAACTGCATAAAAAAGGCGTTTTCCCGCTTAAAGCCAGTCCTGCGGCAGTGCCAATCATATTGGCTTCCGCAATACCCATGTGGAAAAAGCGATCTGGAAATTTTTTGGCAAAGCCTGCGCTTTTTGTCGATACAGAAAGATCCGCATCTAAGACCACGATCTCAGGGTGTTTTTCCCCCATATGGACCAGGGTTTCTCCAAAAGCAGTTCGAGAGGCTTTTTGAACGCTCGGATTAACCTTTAAGTACTTTGTCATTAAGTTCTTTAATGGCCTTATCCCTTTGTTCTGGGGTTGGGGCAACTCCGTGCCATTCAATGTTATCCTCCATGAACGAAACGCCTTTGCCTTTCACAGTATTGGCAATAATCATATGGGGTTTCTTTCGTTCGAGTTGCGCTTTATCCAGCGCCGTTAAAATTTCATGAAACTCATGTCCGTTGATTTCTTGAACATCCCAGTTAAACGCTTCCCATTTTTTCTTTAAGGGAGCCAAATCCATGACATCGCGTGTGTGACCATCGATTTGGCCTTGGTTTGCGTCGATAATGGCAACGAGATTGTCGAGTTGAAACTTAGGCGCGGACATAGCGGTTTCCCAAATTTGTCCTTCTTGAATTTCTCCATCGCCCAACAAACAATAAATTTTATATTTTTTGTGATTGAGTTTTGCCGCAATGGCCATTCCTTGAGCCACAGACAGCCCTTGTCCTAGAGATCCCGATGAGGTTTCAATAAAGGGAAAGCGGACATGGTCGGGATGGCCTTGAAGCCGGCTATTAATTTTTCGTAAGGTATAAATTTCTTCTTCCGGAAAATAACCGGATTTGGCCATGGCCGCGTAAAGGATAGGGCATCCATGGCCTTTAGATAAGACAAAACGATCTCGATCTTCCCACAAAGGATTTTTAGGATCGTGCGATAGATAATGATTCGGTAATCATTTTTAAGGCTAAAATCCTGAGATCCCGGGCGATGGTCCCTAATTTTTTGCAGAGTTCAGTTGTTTGTGTTGATGTCATAGTCTTAAAAAAGTAAACGTATGTGAAATGTCCCTAAAAATCAAGGCGTAAGTGAATTTTTTAGAAACGCAAAAAAAATATTTTTATTTTCCGGTCGTTTTTGAAATTGATTTTAACAATTATTTATATTACGGTTTTTAAGTGATGAAAGGTATTGTTTTTTGGTTTCTCGCTTTATCTCTTTTCTCAGCTATTTCCCACGCGGAAATTTCTCCTCAGTTAGAAAGTATTGTTCAACAACTCGATTGGGATATGACTCGTATTGGAGGGCAAGGGCAAAAATATCGAGTAAGAGCAGTCACTCAACTGACTTGTCTGGGAAGAGATGGAGAAGAAATTCAAGAGAGAGTGTTACAAACAGCGGGACGACTCCTTTCCCATGAAAATCCGATTGTGGTGAATGCCGCGCATCAAGTTTTTTTAAATTTAGGAGCAGCGCATTTAACGTCATCTTATCTTCAGCCGTTTATCAAATTAATCGACTGAAGAGTCTATTTTTACGCTATTCCCAAGATCCTCTTTCCATTCGTCTTCGGATTTTTTCTTTGTACGGTCCCACCCCTCAAGAGCAAAGTTTTTTATCTGCCATTCCTGCTCCGCTTATTTTTGATTTTCACATTGGCGAAAGGGTGCCTACCGATCAGATCTGTGACTGACACTCCCCCTTTAATCCATAAAAAACTATATATTATTTTCGATGAGAAGGCTATACTTTCCCTGTGCTTACGTTTGTTCTCATAGGGCTTGTTTTGATTGGGTTTTTAATCTCGCTTTATTTTACGTTGGTGTATTTAGATATTTCGATTCCCGCCCTAGATTCTGTCGCGAATTTTTGCAGGCTCGATACTCGCCAATGCCAAAAAGTGATTGAGACCGAAAGCTCGCATTTGTTTGGCGTGGCTAATTTTGTCCTGGGGCTCTTTTATTACACCGTGTTATTTCTTTACTTAATTTTGCCGTCTTCCATTGCTTGGATTTTTTTTATTTTGGTGGTTATGGCCTGCTGGGCTGTTGTCATTTTAAGTCTTTATTTGGCTTTTGAGTTACGATATGTTTTAAAAATTCCATGCCGGCTTTGTTTTATGATCCATGGAATTAATGTGGTCATTGCTGTTTTAATTTTATTGGCATAGGAGGGTGGACACATGCGTATTGAAAAAGATAGTTTAGGTGAAAAACAAGTTCCCAAAGAGGCTTACTATGGCATTCAAACCTTACGCGGATTTGAGAATTTTTCCATCAGTGGTGTAAGAGAACCCGAAGTTTTGATTCGAGCTTATGCCTTCATTAAAAAAGCAGCTGCGCAAGTCAATATGGCTTTGGATGTTTTGGATTTAAAAATTGGTAAAGCCATTATGCAGGCAGCTGATGAAGTGCTCGCTGGAAAATTCCACGATCAGTTTATTATCGATGTATTTCAAGCGGGGGCGGGCACCTCCTTTAATATGAACACGAATGAGGTCTTAGCCAATCGTGCCTGCGAAATTTTGGGATTTAAGAAAGGGGATTATGCGAAAGTCAATCCCAATGATCATGTCAATATGGCCCAATCTACAAATGACACCTTTCCCACGGCGATGCGTCTTTCGACACTTTTTGAATATGGGCCTTTAAAAGAGGCATTGATTGGGCTGATCGATAGCTTTCGAACCAAAGGAAAAGAATTTGATTCTGTGGCCACGTCTTCCCGAACGCATTTGCAAGACGCGGTGCCCATTCGGTTAGGCCAGGAATTTGAAGCGTACGCGGTGATGTTAGAAAAGGCTCTTCGTCGGATTAAGCAGGCCAAAGAAGCGCTCACTCATTTGAACTTAGGCGCCACAGCGTCTGGAACGGGGATGAATTCTCACCCTCAATATGCGGCAAAGATGGCAGAGACTTTAAGCGCGCTTACAAAGTTCCCCTTAAAAAATCCAGATAACTTTGTTGAGATTGCCCAAAGCACAGCCGATTTTTCCGATTATTCCTCGGCGCTCAAGAATTTGGCGTTGGATCTCACAAAGATTATTAACGACTTAAGACTTTTGGGTTCCGGCCCCAGAGTGGGGCTCAATGAAATTAAATTGCCCGCGGTGCAGCCCGGCTCTTCTATTATGCCCGGGAAAGTAAATCCCAGTATTTTGGAATGTTCCAATATGGTGTGTTATCAAGTGATTGGAAATGATCTTACAGTTTCCATGGCGTCTCAAGCCGGACAATTGCAGCTCAATGTCATGATGCCAGTGATGATTTATAATCTTTTATTTTCATCTAAAATTTTAACCAACATGATGAAGATGCTTGCTTCAAAATGTATTCAGGGAATTTCTGCCAACAAAGAACAATGTCAAAAATATTTTGAAGAAACCTTAGGCTTAGCCACCGCCTTAAATCCCATTATTGGATATGCCAAAGCGGCAGAAGTGGTCAAAGAGTCCCTTAAAACCGGAACCTCTATTTTAAAGATGATTGAGAAGAAGGGAATCCTTACACAAGATGAAATTAAAAAGTATCTCTCACCTGAACGCTTAACCCAACCTGGTATTCTTAAGAAAGAATAGCTTTTGCTCCTTGAGTTGTGCCTCGCCGCAGCAATTCCTGCTTGATCTTATGCAAAACGCGCCCTTTTTCTAAAGCCCAGCGTGGGGCAACGAGTTTATCGGGGGCGGCATCTCCTGTAAGCCGGTGAATAATGACATGAGAAGGAATTTTTTCAAGAAGGTCGCATACCAAAGAAACATAGGGATCTTCTTCAAAAATAGGAACTTCTCCTTTGAGATAGTCTTCGTAGAGTTTGGTATTTTTAATGACATGGAGCATGTGAATTTTTAATCCATCGATGGGCAGGCGAGCCAGAGTATCAATGGTTTGATGCATGTCTTCAAGTGATTCTCCAGGAAGTCCTAAAATAATATGCGTGCAGATTTTAAGATGCGGTTTGGTTTTAGCTTTTCTCAGAGCCTGTTCAAATTGTTTATAGGTGTGCCAGCGGTTTAATTTTTCATTGGTTTTGTCATGGATCGTTTGAAGCCCCATTTCCAGCCAGGTTAAATATTTTTGCCCAATTTCATCTAAAAGATCGAGTGCGCCTTGAGAAAGAGTGTCCGGGCGTGTACTGACGGAAAGGCCTACAATATCGGGGTGATCTAAAGCTTCGAAATAACGTTTTCTTAAAATTTCAACACGATCGTACGTATTGGTGAATGCTTGAAAGTAGGCAATAAATTTGTGGGCATGATAGCGTTTGCGCATTCGCTCCATCCCTTCAAGGAGTTGTTCTCGAATGGAAAGTTCGGGTTTGATGCCCGGTGCGCGCGATCCTTCATCACAATACGTGCATCCTCCCACCGCTAAAGTGCCATCTCGGTTAGGGCAATCAAAGCCGGCATCCAGTGACACTTTATATACTTTTTGACCAAATTTTTCTTTGAGAGTGTCATTCCATGATGTGTAGGGATGGGGTGTCATGAGAAAGCATCATAATATAATGATTGAAATTGACAAGAGGGAGACAATTAAGTTACGACTTTTGAGAGAGACTATGACCTATATTATTGCTGAACCTTGCGTGAATGTAAAAGATAAAGGGTGCGTGGAAGTTTGCCCGGTTGATTGTATCCATGAAGCCGCCGATGGCAGTTCCAAGATGCTCTATATTGATCCCCAAGAATGTATTGATTGTGGAGCCTGCGTTCCAGCATGTCCGGTGGAAGCCATATTTCTAGAAGAAGAACTTCCTGAAAAATGGAAGTCCTACGCCAAAGAAAACTACGATTTTTTTGGTAG
>JACPST010000084.1 GCA_016193165.1 Deltaproteobacteria bacterium | reverse complement strand
TTTTGAAGAAGTCTTCCAGCGTCAACGGAAGCTTGAGGTTTAGATACGGTGCCTTTTACAGTAAAAGGAATTTGTTTTCGAAGGTCTTCTGTTCTGGACAGATAGTAGCTTCCACGATAATCCAATGTTCCATCCATGGCTTGGGCAAATCCAAACCTGCCTTGGCATTTTAAAAGGTGATTTTGTCCTTTGAGTAAAATGTCAGGAGTAATCAGTTTTTGATCTTTGATAATGAGTGTGGATTGTAAAAAGTCAAAGTCATCGCTTATATTAAAACCGGGTGCAACTTTACTCAACACAGGAATACCAGCCAAAGCTTCGGAGAGATTAAATACTTTAAAATAACCTTTTTTGACCATGGCCTTTCCATTCCCTGAAATGGTGCGTTTTATTTTTTCTCCTTTTAGTCCCGATAAAGAAAGTTTGAGATTCGCTTCTAATGTGCCTGTGAGTTTTTCAGAAAGTTTTGATTTTTGAGAAGTGAAAAACTTTTCTAAATTAAATCCTTGGAGAGACGTTTCAATCTGAGTGAGAGGATCTTTTTTGTTAAAATCAATATGGGTAGAAGCTTTAAATTTGCCGTCATAGAGATCAAATTTAAAAGGGTCGATCTTTAAGTGTTTATTTTTATACTGAAGGGGTGCTTCCATATTCCAAAATTTATAGGTTTTATAAGAAGCTTTGGTTACTTTTAGTTGACCATTGACCGTGAGCCTTTTAAAAAGCGGATTTTCAGGGGTAGAGGGCGTATCGGATTTTTTTGTTTTTTCAGGACTTTCCTTTTTTTGAGATTCAGGCGTTGCAGGAGGAGTGTAATTGATCTCTGTAGAAGTAACATTAAATCCAAGGGTAACCGGTTCTTTTGATTCAGATAAGGTTCCTTTGAAATCCGCCTCTATACGAGCGTTTCCAGAAAGACCCTTGTCTTTTAATTTCGGTAAAAACTCCGAAAAATCTTGAAATGGAATGGAAGAAGTCGTGAGGTGAAGGGTATAGTTTGGTTTTTGGGAGAGCTGGGTGGCTTGTCCCTTCAGGTCAAAGACCAAATCCTTTAGAGTAAATTTAGATTTTTCAATGATGAGATTATCTTCTTTAGATTGAATTTTAAGTTCCAGTTGAAGAGGAACTTTGCTTTGTTTGTTGAAAACTTCGGGAAGGGTAACCTGTGTTTCTGTAAGATTAATATCCCCTTCAATATCTAACTTTTTTATTTTTTTATGGGTATATTCTATATCGCTTTTTAAATTGACTAAAAAAGGACCTTGCATTTGAAATTTTTTAGTCTCAAAAAGTTTTTCTGGGATTTCTCCGGTGACTTGGTTTAGGTTTAAGGCTCCAGATACAGAAAAATCTTTTGGACTTTTGGTTAGAAAAGAAAACTTTAAGTTTTTAATCTCAGCTTCTCCCTTAAATTTGTTTTGAATCGTTGGGAAAAATTGATTCCATTCGGATAAAGAAAAAGGGTCTGTAGTTAGCGTAAATTGACAAAATCGTTCCTCAGAAGAAAAGGGAGAGAGGGTGCCTTGAAGTACTGTGGCGAAGTTGTGAAAAATAAAGGTGAGTTTTGAAATAGAAAAAGTATCATTTTTAAGTTGAGCTTGAAGATCCAAAATGCATTTTACATTTTGAGGTTTTGAAAACTGTTTTTCAAATTGAACGGTGGTGTTGGTTAAATCAGCATGGGTCGAAAGCTCAAGAGAAAGTAATTTTTTTTGAGAAATTTCAAAAGAAGCCTCTGTTGAAAATGTCATAGGGCCTGTGAGAGACCAAGGTTTGCCTTTTAAAAGTTTGGGAGTCAGCTCTAATGTGCCTTCTTGAGTTAAGAGTTTCCCTGCAATATCCAGTTGAGAAGGATCAAGAGGATTTCCTTTCACGGTTAAGGCGGGTAAAGATACTTGGCCCTTAAAATGAACAGGCAAGGAGACAAGATAAGGTTTTAAAATTTCTGAGGCAAAGGTATTGGTTGAAAGATGAAGATCAATGAAAGGTGTATCCTCGAGCTTAGCTTGGCCGCCTAATTTTAGAAGGATAGTCTCGTATTGGAGTTCTATATTTTTTGAACTGAGATAAATATTTTTGGTGTCTTTCATTTGAAATTGAATATCGCCATTTAAGCTTCCTTGTTTTGGAAGAGGTATTTTTTTGCTTTCTAAAAATAGTTTTATAAAAGAAGGCAGTTGTTTCGATTTATCTTCAGAGATATGAATCTCACCCTTTGCTTCTTCAATCCCAAAGGGGATGAGTGTTCCTTTGGATGAAGCGATAAGAGACAGAGTAGGGTTATAGAATAACCTTTCTTCAGTATCAAATTTTAAGTTTTTTAAATCTGAAACAGTTCCTGTTATTTGTAGATTTAATTTTTGCCCGACTTCTTTTTTAAACCACGGCGTTATGATTTGAAAAGAATCGAGTTGGGAGCGGAGCTCTAAAGAAATCTTTTCTTTAGAAAATAAGGGATTGGATAGCTTTACGTTTAACTCCAAGGGGCCTTGGAACGTAACATTATTTTTAGTGAGCGGACTTAAAGCGGCCTTAAGTTTCAGATGAATGGGGTCTGAAATTGCAACAGGCCCCAATCCTAAATCAATATTTTGCAGCTTAGGAGTGGTGCCGTCTGCTTGAAAATAAGTTAACTCTCCATCTTCAATTTCTAAAAAAGCGCTGCTGCGGATGATCAAGCCTCCCAGCATTCCCTTCGGCAATTGATCTCTGACGGAAGTTTCTCGTGGAGGTGTTTCTTCTTTAGAGCTTTGGGGGGAGCTTGGGGGTTTGGGGGGTTGAGCTTTGAGAAGTTTTGTGATGCTCAATTCTTTTTGATTATTTTCATAAATTTGGATTTTAGGTTTTGTCAGAGTAACAATGATTCTAGGATTTCCAAATAAAGAACGCAAAGCTCCCACATAAATGCGAGCATGTTCTATTTCTAAAAAGGGTGCTTCAGGAAAGCCTGGGGGATTAGAAATTTTGACCCCTTGAATACCCGCGCTTACACCTTGAATGATAGAAATCTCTAGGCTTCCAATCTCTACTTTGGCATTGAGATATTGCCCCAGAGTTTTTTCAATTTTGGGTTTAAACGAATTAATATTAATAAAAAAAGGCGCCAAAACCGCAGCCATGAGAAGAATGATGAAAAATACACCCAAACCAATAAAAATTTTTTTCTTTAGAGTCATAATGGGATCTAAAAATCCAAGCCTTCGCCTTTAAGAAGCTTTTGTGTTAAAATTTTGCCTTGTTCTACAGCGGGTTGGTCAAAAGGATTAATTTCATAAAGATAGCCTGCGATGCTAGTGGCGAGTTCAAAATGGTAAAAAAGCGCACCTAAAGAATATGCCGATAAAGAAGGAAGGGTGAGGCGGCATACAGGATTTTCAAATTGAATGAGAGAGGCCTCAGTTGCTTTTTGCTCTGCTTGGAGGACTTTTTCTAAAGGAGTATTGGCTAAGTAGGAAAATTCTTTTAAGAGCTTTGTTTGAGGTATAGAAAGAGAGCTTTGATAATCTTCTAAAGTTAAAAGTGTATACCATTTGTCCTGCGGGCCTTGTAAAAAAAGCTGAAGCAGAGAATGTTGATCTAAAGCTCCAACGGCTTTGAGAGGAGTAGGGCCTGATGATTCTGATTTTGCTAAGCTTTCTGCCCACAGTTGGCAAAACCAATCTCCCAAGAGGCTAAGTCTTTCATCATAGGGGAAAAAAACAGTCAGTGGTTTTTTAAGCAGTTGATGGGCGCCATAGGCCAGTGTCCCATACAGGTAGGACTCTCTACTATTTTGATCACTAGATGCGGCGCCTTCCAACATTTCTTCAATGTCTATCCCTGCAACAAGCAAGGGGAGTAGGCCTACAGGGGATAAAACAGAATAACGACCTGGAACATTTTGCGGGATAGGCAGTACAGGGAGAGAGTATTCCTGGGCGATTTGATATAAGAAGTTTTCTTTGAGTTGGGTCGGCGACCCTTCTGTTGTAATCCAAACTTTCTCTTTAAGCTGTTTTTCAGGGATAGTTTTTCTGAGCTTTTCAAACACAATGAAAAAAAGACTGAGTGTTTCTAATGTTGTGCCTGATTTAGAAATGACATTGAGCGCTGTTTTTTTAAGATCACTATTTTTCAAGGTTTGTTCTAAAGTCGCGGGGTTTGGATTTTCTAAAAAAAGAACTTGAGTGTTTGAATGAGTCCCTAAAGCTTGAAGAGCTGCTTTTGTTCCTAAAGAAGATCCTCCAATTCCAATAACCAAAAGGGTTTCACACGTGTTTTTAATTTTTTGCGCGCTTTTTTTGAGATCTAAAATATTTGTCTGATAAGGCAAATCTAAAAAACCCAGCTCTTTATTTTGTCTTTTTTGTTTAAGGGTTTGTTTAGCGACTTCTCTTTTTTTAAAAAGGGTATGGAGTTGTACGTCGGAAAAATGATTCATCAAATGGGTGAAGTCAAATACAATGGGCTGTGACATTGAGCCTATCATTAAAGAAGCTTATGTCCTTGTCAATTAAAAACTAGAGTGATAAAGATACGAATTATGAAACGAGTTCAAGAGTCCGCGGTTGAGATGACAGAAATTGTGATGCCTCAAGATACGAATACCTTGGGAACCATTTTTGGAGGCAGAGTGATGCAGTGGATGGATATCGCAGCAGCCATTTGCGGTTTTCGCCATTGTCGGACAGCGGTTGTGACAGCCTCTGTGGATACGGTAAGTTTTTTATGCCCCATCCGAACAGGAAATATTGTTTCTGTCAAAGCCAGCGTAAACTACACAGCACATACCTCCATGGAAATCGGAGTTCGAGTGGATGCCGAAGATGCTCTAACAGGGGAGAAAAAACATTCGGTCAGCGCCTATTTTACATTTGTGGCTGTAGATGAGCGAGGAAAACCAATTCCAGTTCCTAAAATTAATCCTCAAACTGCTGAAGAGAAAAAAAGATGTAAAGAAGCAGAACAAAGACGAAAAATTAGACTTCAAATGAGGAATAAATCCCATGCGTCCTAAGAGTCGGGCCAATCATGCACTAAGGTCTATTCAATTTACGCAGCCCTATCTCATCCATCCGGAAGGATCTGTGCTGGTGGAATTTGGAAATACCAAAGTCATCTGTACCGCGTCTGTGGAAGAAGATGTCCCTCCTTTTTTAAAAAAAACGGGGAGAGGATGGCTCACGGCAGAATATGCCATGCTTCCTCGGGCAACGGCAACGCGCACAAGACGTGAGCGTATGAAAGTGGGGGGGCGAACTTCAGAAATTCAAAGAATCATTGGGAGATCTTTAAGATCTGTTGTGGATTTGTCTCTTTTAGGAGAGCGAACACTATTCATGGATTGTGATGTCATTCAAGCGGATGGAGGGACTCGTACGGCAGCGATTACCGGCAGTTTTGTGGCTCTCGTTCAAGCGTTAAAAAAGTTAAAAGAAAAAGGTGTTTTTTCTGCCGCCGGAGGCGCACTTCCTTTAAAAGATTTTGTAGCTGCAGTGAGTGTTGGAATTGTAAATGGAGAAGCGTGTTTGGATTTAGAATATGTAGAAGATTCTGCCGCAGAAGTAGATATGAATCTTGTGATGACTGCTTGCGGAAAAGTAGTGGAAGTTCAAGGGACAGCTGAAAAAGAGCCTTTTTCTAAAGAAAAGTTTGATGAGCTTTTTAATTTGGGATGGAAAGGGATTCAATCTCTCATTCAAATTCAAAAAGATATCTTACAGCTCTAAAAAAATAGAGCATTTCCAATTCCTAAAATTCCTCC
>JACPST010000061.1 GCA_016193165.1 Deltaproteobacteria bacterium | reverse complement strand
TTTAGAAGGATAAAGTCTATCTTGAAACATGCCTGTATAAATATTTTGTTTAATGTCAGGTAAAGCCTGATCCACTGCCTTTAAACTAGGTTCAATTCCATAAGCTTTTTTAAATCCCATCTCAAGGGCTTTTTCTAAAAAGAATCCACTTCCGCATCCAATCTCAAGCAAACAATCTTTGCTTGATAAAAGAGGACTTATTTTTTGTAAATAATATCCGTAGGTTAATTTTAAATTTTCAATTTCTTCTTTATAGGTATACGCACTATCCCTATATAAAACGTTGATTTTTTCCAAATCCACAATCGGACTAGAAAAAATAAGTCCACATCCTAGACAGCGATGCATTTGATGATGAGTCCCGTCAGGAATCTTACGAGCGCTCCATTTTTGCTCATTCAGTTCATGGATATTCAATGTGGCAGGATATAAAACAAAAGAAGGCGTCTGTGGTTCACAGATAGCGCAACTTTTGATCATTTCAAGCATAAAGTTTTATGTTCTAAGAAAATAATTCTTGTTAAAAAATATTATTTATGACTACATTTTAATATAGATGTACTAAGGTCAATGATGCAAGTCATAAATTAGAATGATTATATGAGTAATATTGAATTTGTAGGCTTAAAATCAGCTCCATCAAAATCTCTAAAGCTTAAAGGAAAAAAAGTACATGTCACGGATCAGGTGAGCTGCACCAACACTCGAATCTACATGAAGCGCTATGAAGATTTTGTCCAATATCATGGCGCAGTTTCTACAAAAAATATTAAAGAGGCAGATATTATTTTGGTAGACACCTGTGCTGTTACTCAGCAGAGAGAAGATATGTCTCTTGAAATGGTTAAAAAAAGTGAAACTCTGGCAAAAGGGGGGGCAAAAATTATTGTCTGTGGCTGTTTGGCTGGAATAAATCCCAAACGCTTACAAGAATATTATAAAGGAGATTTTTTCTCTCCAAAAAATGAAAAGCATTTAGCTCAAATTTTGGACTTAGATGAAGAGGAGGCCAAGTTTTTAGATCCTTATAACATTCGAGGAAGATTCATGGGAGCAGATTACACAGATGTCTCCTTGGGACTTCGTTTGGGTATTTATGCTTGCACACTGGCCCATCAAATTGATAATGTAATTTCCCTTCACTGGATCCCCTGGCTTGGAAGATTTCTGGATTATTCACAAGCTGCCAATGTCAAAGCCTATGCGATTAGTGTGAGCCAAGGATGCCTGGGAAATTGTAGTTTTTGCGTTATTCCCATGTCCAAAGGCGAAACGGCAAGTCTTCCTATTAGTTTTATTATCGAAAAAATTCAATCTCTATGTGCCGATGGGGTAAAAAAAATTATCCTCACTAGTGAAGATGTAGGAGCCTACGGAGTAGATTTGGGCGCTACTGTCGTAGATTTATTAGAGCACATTCATCGTATTAAAGAGGAATTCTATTTGTATATTAATTTCATTGATCCACGCTGGCTTCGTTTACATGGCAGTGACTTAGTTAAGATCTCTAAACTTGGAAAAATTCGTTTTCTGCAGTTTCCGCTACAAAGTGGAAGCAATTCTGTACTTCGTCGAATGAGACGAGCCTATCAGATGGAACAGGTTTTACCTCATATTTTAGAATTTAGGAGAAGAGCTCCAAAGGTGACTCTTGGGACACAAATTATTGCGGGCTTCCCTGGTGAGACTTTAGAAGAATTAGAGGAAACAAGACAGATTGTTAAGAAGAATTATTTTCATCGAACAGATATCATTGATTTTACAAACCGTCCTGGAGCAGATACAGAAAAAATGGATAGTCATCTCCCTCAAGATGAAATTCGAAAGAGAGTTTGTCTTCTTCAAAAAGAAATTCGCACTCCTTTCATTATGCCTAGCTATTAGATATTTTTAAAAGACATTTCCCACGAAATCCTTTGGTGGTAAGCCATGTCAAAAGAATTAAGTAACCGTAGACGGGAATAGAATAAAATTGATAAACTTCGATAAAACGCAATGAATATAAATTAAATAAATATTTTAATATAGAATAAGGAAAAAAGACGCCAATTAAGAGATATGAAATAACAAGAACTATAAAATCACTCCCTTTTTCTTTCCTAGGCAGTGAGTTTGAAAACACAATCCAGTAATGAAGCCCCAGTGAAAACGGTATTAGGAAAAAGAGGAAAAAATAAACATGATTATGAGGAGCGAGTCCGATCATTAAGATCAAGAGCATCGATATATCCCAAAGAAAATCAGACTTTTTCCTGAGCACACAGAAATATATGCTGTAAAAAATAATCATGCTGTACAGGAGTATCTTTACGATCCATTTTGCAATAAAGGGGTGCTGTACCGTACAAAACCAAAAAGAAGATAGATGAGCAGAGCTGGGTGTATCGCAAAACAATCTAAAAATTAAATTGGTAATCGATTGAAATTCAAAATAAGCACAATTGTAATAGGTTTGGCATTCTCCGACAGAAGAGTATGTCCCATGCTTATTACTAAACATGACACTATGTTCCCATCCTAGCGTAAATTGAGTGATAACAATAAGTGCCAATACTGTTAGAGAGCTAGAGATCACCATTTTAAATTCTCTTTTCAAAGCAAAATAGGGCACAAATAGAATAGGAAGGAACTTGGTCATAATCGCCAGGCCCAGGAGAAAGCCTGAAAGTGGTTTTAGTTTCTTCAGAAAAGTATAAATACTCAATGTGAAAAAGAAAAATTCAAGAATCCCAATACGCATGGATAAGGTATCATAAAGGGGGACAAAATTAAGCCAAAGAGTAATATAGAGAATAAGAGTTGAGATGGTATGTAATCCCGATCTTAAAAAAAGAATATCATACCAAAGAATCATGCTGATTATTAAAAAAATGTGGCAACAGATAAGCCATACGTAAGAGGCGGTTTTAAAAGATTTAAAGTATAAAAAGGGAAAGAGGACATAATGGAGCACAGGACCTTGATGCCATTTTTTTTGATCTATTTTATTGCCCATCCAGTCTAAGACAGAGGGATTTTGCTGAATGAGATCAGGATTTATTTTCCATGCCCATTTGGTTGGCCAGACTGCTGATAATTCACCCGCGATAAAGTCTCTTTGAAATGAAAAAAAAATGCCGGTTTTAATATAATGAGATACAGAATATAGCAATAATAAAAAAAGAATTAAATTAGAAAACTTTTTTAAAATTGTAAACATGTAAATAAAAACGCGCCCGGAGGGAATTGAACCCCCAACCCTTTGATCCGAAGTCAAATGCTCTATCCAATTGAGCTACGGGCGCAAAAAGAGATTTCTCTTTTGTAGCTGAATGATCTTTTTTTGACAACTCTTTTCAACTAAGCTAAAAGAAATCCTCAATATGAAAGCTATTTTAAAAGCGCTTCCTAAAGTAGAGCTTCATCGTCATCTCGAAGGCTCACTTCCTGTTCCCTTGACATTAGAGTGGAGCAAAAAATATAGGTTACCCTTGCCTGAAAAAAAACCACACGAAGGAATTCAAGTTAAAACTCCAATGCCTCTGCCACAAGTTTTGGAGAGACTTTTTTATCAACAGCGCTGTTTTCAAGATAAAGAAAGTGTCGAAACACTGACTTATGAAGTTTTGAAAGATATCGCGCAAGACAACATTAAACTCATTGAACTTCGGTTTAGCCCGGGATTTATGGCTGAGCCCCGAAAGTTATCTTTTGACACCCTTATGGAAGCAACTCTTTCAGCTAGAGAGAGCGCCCAAAAAGATTTTGGGATTGAAGTGGGATTTATCCTTATTAGCAGCCGAGATTTGGGAGTAGAAATTTGTGAAGAAACCATTGATCTTGCTTTGCGATGGAAAAAAGAAATTGTGGGGATTGATTTGGCTGGAGATGAAACAAATTTTCACCCAGAGCTTTTTGAAAAACCGTTCCAACGCGCACACAAAGCTGGGCTTTTTATTACCACTCATAGCGGAGAAGTCTCTCACCCTTCTCACATCACAACCTCTATTCAAAAACTCAAAGCTTCCAGAATTGGTCATGGCGTCCAAGCCATTCAAGATCTCACGGTGATCCAATATCTTGTAAACCATAAAATTCCTTTGGAACTATGCCCGACGAGCAATTTTATTACTAAAGCCATCCCTCACATTAAAGAACATCCTTTGAAAAAATTTATGGAGCTCGGCGTAGAGGTCACCATTAATTCAGACGATCCCACTCTTTTTGGCACAACACTAACTCAAGAATATGAAATTTGCATGAAAGAACTTGGCTTGAGTTTAGATGAAATTAAAAAGACAATTTTAACAAGCTTTTACCATTCTTTTGTCTCAAAAGAGCAAAAAAACAGGGCTTGGAAAAATCACTTTAAATATCTTGGAAATTAATTTTTTAGTGTGTTAAGGTGAGGCCAGTTTATGAGCCTCAATCCACACTTAAAACCCGCAGGCTTTTCCAAAAATAAAGCTGTTTTTTGGGGGCTTACGACGTCTCAACTCACAGAAGAAGCGATTAAAAGAGGAGAAGGGGTCTTAGCCGATCAAGGCCCTTTAGTCATCACAACCGGAAAACACACAGGCCGATCCGCGGAAGACAAATTTATTGTTCGAGATACCACCACAGAAAAGAAAATCTGGTGGGATCAAAATAAGCCTTTTTCATCCGCTCAATTTGAACAGCTTCGAAAAAAAGTTATCGCGCATTTAGAAAATAAAGATGTTTTTGTACAAGATTGTTTTGTGGGCGCCGATCCCAAGCATCAATATTCTGTGCGAGTCATTAATGAAGCAGCCTGGCATAATATTTTTGTTCGAAATATGTTCTTTAGACAAACCGCGGGCTTCATCCATAAAGGTTTGCCTAAATTTACCATTCTCCATGCTCCCTCCTTTAAAGCAGATCCAAAAACAGATGGCACACGTTCTGAAACCTTTATTATCTTAAATTTTACAACTGGAACCGTCCTTATCGGTGGAACAGGCTATGCTGGAGAAGTGAAAAAATCGGTTTTTACGCTTTTAAATTTTTGTTACCCCGACGAAGGCATTTTTCCCATGCATAGTTCGATTAACATTGGAAAAGAAAATGACACCGCTGTATTTTTTGGACTCTCTGGAACAGGAAAAACCACTCTCTCAGCTGATCCAGATCGCGTGCTCATTGGAGATGATGAACATGGCTGGGGGCCCAACGGCACTTTTAACTTTGAAGGGGGTTGCTATGCCAAAGTAATTAATTTGTCCGCCAAAACAGAACCTGAAATTTATGCAACCACACAACGCTTCGGCACTATTTTAGAAAATGTTGTCTTGGATCCCAACACCAGAATGCTGGATTTAAACAGCAATAAAATCACAGAAAATACGCGAGGCTCTTACCCCATTGATTTTATTCCTAATGCTTCTTCAACAGGAATTGCGGGACATCCCAAACACATTGTCATGCTCACAGCCGATGCTTTTGGTGTGCTTCCTCCTGTGTCGCAGCTCACAACAGAACAAGCCATGTATCATTTCATTTCTGGCTATACTGCAAAAGTAGCAGGCACAGAAATTGGAATTAAAGAGCCCAAAGCCACATTTAGCACCTGTTTTGGGGCTCCTTTTATGCCTCGTCCCTCTTCTGTCTACGCGCATCTTCTGGGACAAAGAATGAAAACCCATCACTCTTGTGCATGGCTCATTAATACCGGATGGATTGGGGGATCCTATGGGGTGGGATCTCGCATTAGCCTTCCTTATACCCGAGCTATTTTAAAAGCCATATTTTCAGGACAGCTCAATGACACTCCTACGGAGATGGATCCTTTCTTTAATTTAAGAATTCCCAAACAGTGCCCGGATGTACCAAACAATATTTTAAATCCACGGATCAGCTGGAAAGATAAAAATGTGTATGATACCAAAGCAAAAGAGCTGGCTAAAAAGTTTATAGAAAATTTTAAAAAATTTAATTTTGAAGAATTAGCCAAGCATGGCCCCTATCCAAAATAAAAAAGCTTGGCTTGAGTCCATCTACCAAAAATATCATAGACCCCAATTTATCCATCCTGATCCTTTAGAATTTGTCTATCGCTATTCTAGATTCCAAGACCAAGAAGTAGTTGGGCTTATCGCCTCCACCTTAGCGTATGGACGTGTCAAACAAATTTTAAAAAACACAATGTGGATTTTAGAAAAACTAGGCCCCACGCCTTCAGATTTCTTAAAACGGGAATCTCCAAAAACAATTAGACACCTTACTCAAGGATTTAAACACCGATTTACAAAAGATGAAGATCTCTACCACCTTCTTTTAGGAATTCAAAAAAATTTAAACCATTATGGCTCTCTCTACGAATGTTTCTTGGCTGGATATGCCAAAAAAGACGCTTCAACTTTACCCGCCTTAAGTTTATTCGCAGAAAAAATCATAGGTCAAAAAGGAACCTATGGCGCCCATCTTCTTCCCAAACCAGACAAAAACAGCGCCAGTAAACGCCTGCATATGTTTTTGCGATGGATGGTCCGAAAAGATGCTATCGATCCTGGAGGCTGGGATCATATTTCTCCCTCAAAACTCATTGTTCCTATCGACACACACATGCATCAAATGGGTCTTAAGCTAGGATTCACTCAAAGAAAGCAAGCCAATCTTAAAACAGCTTTAGAAGTGACAACGGCTTTTGCAAAATTTTCTCCCGATGATCCAGTGAAATATGATTTTTCTCTCACACGCCTGGGAATACGAAAGATCGAAAATACGACCTCTTAAGAGGATTTTAGTTTTTGGAAAGAAAACTTTTTATTAAGATCCGTGTACGGAGCGCCTTCCACTTCCGCATACGGATAAATAAAATAATTGAGAGGCTCACCTTTTTGAGGGGGATTTAAAACCAAGTCTCGCCCCCGGCTAAACTCAATGCGATTGGCCGGCAATGTTCCAAAATACTCATCTATTTTTCCAGTCTTTTTAGCTTCTGTGGCATCAATCGGAATCCATCCTTGATCAGCAGCGTAGGCCTCAGCCCAGCAATGATAGCCAGGAATTTCTCCAGATGCTTGATCTTGTGGAATCGACACCCCAATTTCAAATCGCGCTGGGATTTTTTCACTGCGGCTCATGGCAATAAATAAAGAATGAAAATCTGTACAATTTCCTCTCTTATACGTACACGCCCATACCGCATCTCCCCTGCCCCAGCCCTCTCCACTTTTGTCGTATCTCATCTCACGAACCACATAGTCATAAAAAGCCCGAATTTTTTCCGAAGGTTTTTTAACAGCTTTAGCCTCTTGAGCAGCAATGGTTCGAATTTGAGGAAAGAATGGAACCAGTTTATCCGCAGCTTTATATAAATAAGGCTTAGAATACTTGTCACAATTTTTATCTTTGCATCCAAAATAGGGATACCGAAGCACCTCATATTCAAAAGAAAGCTCTACGGACTCCTTCGAAGTTTTGCCTTCTAAATAAATCATGCGATTTCCATACCTAGGCTCGGCAGTAATCTTCAAGGGCTGCTTAAAATTTTGAGGCAACTTTGAATTAAACTTTAAAACTTTTTGATATTTGCCTTCAAAAGGATAGGGAATCCAAACAGACAATGTTTTTCCTGCCTCTAAAGCAGGCTTGATTTCGACCGAATAGGTAAACGCATAATTTTGAGGCTTTTGAGTATGATATTCACACGCCTCAGAAAAAGAGTGAGATCCTAAAAAATACAGAACAATAAATAGTATCCTAGCGTACAGGAACAATCTTATCCCCTTTGAAGGTATACCGTTCTTTTTTCACCCACTGGCCAGCCACTTGTCTTGGATCTTTGTGAACTTTTGTTTTATAGACCACCAATTTTCCTTCTTTGGGCTCTAGCCAAAAATCAATGTCATATATTTTTTCTTTGGTTTCTTTGAGATTAAAATCTGTGCAGGCAAAATAATTTCCATTGCCCAACTTTCTCACAGGGTCATGGATTTTAACAAAGAGGAGATCTAAAACTTTATCATGATCATCCGCATCTGTCAGAGTAAAAACGCCTTCTTGTTCAAGAGATCTAATATGCTCTGTAATGGCGTTTTTGATATCTTTTTCCGTAAAGTTTTTCTTTACCGCCTGCCCCGCATGTTCTTGCCCCGGATGTTCTTTCCCCGCATGCTCCGCCGCGTAGAGCTGTGATATTCCCAAAAAAACAATACTTAAACATATAATGAATAGACGCATAACGCCTCCTTTTTAAAGAAAAGATTACATAGTGAGGAAGGTGGGCGCAAGGAAAAAACGCCAGGGCTTATGCTGCCACTTGCCTGCGTAGCCAATCCCAATGCGTTTGCCTTGTTGAATATGTTGAGAAGGAACCCTCACTCCACGATCTT
>JACPST010000060.1:1672-6287 GCA_016193165.1 Deltaproteobacteria bacterium | reverse complement strand
TCAGGATATCTGAATTTGAGCCTTATATTTCTCATACTACATCCCTCACGCCTCCCCGCTGTATCTAATTATCAACTTCTCTTAAGCTTCTTTTTACGGAGCGCCTACTCCCAAGATTTCTCTTCTGAAATAGACAAGTATAAAAAAGAACTTCGCACAAATCCCAATAATGTAGAAGCCATCATTCAGCTGGCTCGCGCCTTAAGTTGGAGCGGCCGACTGGAAGAAGCTTTGGAACAATACAAAAAGGCTTTAAAGCTCCAGCCGGGAAATATCGAAGCAGAAATTGGGTTAGCCACACTTTATTCTTGGCAGAAAAAATTTCCGGAATCTATTCGTATTTATAAAAAAGTGGTCGAAAAATATCCGGATAATGTGGATGCGTTGGTGGGCTTAGGGCGTGTGTATAGTTGGCAAGGCAATCACGCAGAATCGATTCAAATTTTAAAGAAAGTTTTAAGTTTAGATCCGGACAATCGAGAGGCATCCATCAGTTTGGGGCGTGTGTATAGTTGGGATAAAAAATATAAAGACAGCGAAATGATTTATCAAAAACTCTTGGCTAAGAATCCCAAGGATGTGGAAGTGCTTAAGGGATTAGCCAATACCTATAAATGGGGAGAGCGCCATACGAAGGGCATCGAGATAGAATTAAAAATTTTAGATATCCAGCCTCAAGATGTCGATAGCATGCTTTCAATTGGATATATGTATGGGCAGCTTGGGGCGATTAAACAAAGCATTCATTGGTATGAAAAAGCATCCAAGCTTGCTCCTGAGCGGGGAGATATTCAAGCCCATTTGGGACTTTTGTACAGCCATACGGCTCAAGTGGATTCTGCGGCCAATGCTTTTAAGAAAGCCATTACGCTGCAAGAGCGGGATATTGAAAACTATATTGCCTTAGGACGCGTGTATGGTTGGCAAAATAAAATGAAAGAGGCTGAAAAGATTTTGAAAAAAGCGATTGAAATTAATCCTCAAAGCGCGGGAGCATGGGCAGGTTTGGGACAACTCTATTATTTTAATGGGATGTGGGATAAGTCGATTTATCATTATAAAAAAAGTTTAGAGATTGACCCCGGCTATGTGGAGTCACTTCAAGGGTTAAAGCGAGTGGGTCTTTTAAAAGCTCCCACATTTACAGGCCGATATAATCATTTTGTCAATTACAGCAGAGACACGCTTACGAAGGAACTTTTAACGAAAGAATATATTCATGTGTTGTCTAATGAAGGGGTGTATAAGTTTGCGTTGGGTAAGGCCATTGAACTTCGATATCAGCAAACTCAATACAGCCGATGGGATAAAAACCTGGCCCTCAGAGACTATGTATATAATGAAAAAATGGGTTCTGTGCGGCTGGATTATCCCTTGTGGAAAGATCAGTTGTTTTTCTCAGGTCGATATGATCAAGAGCTTTTTGATAGTCGTCCGGAATTCTACGCGTTTGAAGATCATCATTTATTTTCCGCGGGCTATTCTTTGCTGAAATATGAAAAAGGTCCATTTTTATCTATTGTTTCTTTTTCTAGAGAGCCAGATGTCAAAATCCTTCGGCCTTTAGACGTTGACTCTCTTTTAACCTACGGGATTTCTTCAAGCTATGATCTTACAGAAAATTTATCCGTGATTGGGAGCTTCTTCTATCAAGATTACCAAAATCGGCGAAGAACCCGAAATGACTGGAAAGGAGTATTAAATTATAAGCTCCCCTTTTTCAAACAGATCGAGTTAGGCTATGAGGCTGAGCGCTTGATTCGCCCCAATGTGACCATTCATTCGGGCACGTTTCGTCTAACCGATCGCTTTTTTAAAGAGTCGCTTCTTTTGGAGATATTTTATCGGCTCAATTCTGAAAACCACAGTGAAAATTTTGGTGTGACGAATAAAAACTATCTTGAGCTTTTTGCTTCTTTTCCTCTGAAAGATTGGATTATTTTTAATACGGATACCACGTATCAATTTAATAAGGGGATGGATCCTGAGAAATTTTGGTCTTTTAGAAATTATGTGACTTTTATTTTAGATTGGGACGTCATTCGAGGCAGATACCCCCAGATAAAATAGAATGAAAAGTAATTAAATTTAATGAAAATTTAATGAGAGGCTCACTGAAAATTCATTGTTATTTGATGAGAACGGAGGTACCATAAACGTGTGGAATAAAGTGGTACGTGGGTTGAAGCAGATCGGTTTCGTTTTCTTCTTCCTAGGAATGACAGCAGGGACGCAGGTTGTTTTTGCGCTTGAACTGAAACAAACAGACACGCAAGATCGAACGTCTTTTTTTGAAACGGTTTATGAAGCTACGGGGCGGTTAGAATATGAAATTGTGGGGGCCTCACTTTTAGAAAAGGCTCAAAAAAAGAGGGAGAATGCGTTTTTGTGGAAGCCTCCGTTAGGGGTGAAAGTGAAAAAAGCTTATTTGATATGGAGTGGGACCGTGGCAGAGGCAGGGATAGAAAAAGGAGCAAAAAATATAGCTCTTAAATTTCCAGCGGGCGGAAAACTTTTAAAAATGACGCCTGATCGGTTTTATACCGTGGAAGAAGAGGGGCAGCAAAAAGCCTATACAGGAGTTGTGGACATGACAAGCGTTTTAAAAAAAGAAGGAATTTATAAGGTGGTGGATGTGGAGACTCAAGCAGATCGATTTGGAGGATATGGAGTGATTGGGATTTATGAAAATCCGAAAGTCCCTAAACGCCATGTGGTCCTAAAGGCAGGAATGGCACGGCTTAAGCCAGGAGAAATTTATAAAGTGCAAATACTTAAAGAAAACAAAGTGGATGGACGAGCAGGTTGGATGTCTGTGATGGGTGGAAATGCGATTTCGGGCAATGGGAGTTCCAATCTTTTCAGCTCCAGTGGTTGGAGATGGGACATTGACCATTTTGAAATTGGTAAGTTTCAAATTGAATCGCAAAATGGTCTAACATGGTCGATCGACCCTCTGCTTCAGTGGCTTTATCCTGTAGCAGCGGTGATTCAGATTGACATAAGGGTCGCTGACCCTCGGGTCGTTGACCCAAGAAGTAAAAAAGGAGGTGAGAAGCGATGAAAAAGATATTAAACATAGCGCTTCTTTTAGGAGTGATAATGGGGGGGACACTGATTCTTTCAGATTTGGCCCGGGCCGATGATCGTGTGACGGTAACCGGTCTTGCCACAGGAAGCAGTGTGACGCAGGTTAGCCAAGATAATCGTGCTTCTGATTCATCTTGTGCCACCGCTTCAGGAAGTGCTGGAGCTCAAGTAACTCGAGAACCCAACGCGCTAACGATTGTAGGAGTGGGTTCTGGAGCTGCCGGAGTAGACACACAGCGTATACAAGGATCTACAACAGGATCCGGGCTTGTCATGCTCCGGATTAGCTGGGGGAGCGGCAATCGATCTGGAGTTAGTAGTCCTACTGCTAGTCGTGATAGCCGGGGAGTGGCCTCCGATCGCAGCCGGGGAGTGGCTTCACCTCCCGGGGCGCCTGAGATGCCAGGAGACGTGATGTTTGGAAGCGGATTTCTGGTCTTAGGATTTGGTCTCTTACTCTATAGAAGGAGAGTATGGTAAACTTTAATCACTCCACTCAAAAGGTTGTGGCAGGCATTGCAGCGATCCTTTTGAGTGGCGTGATTACGGTTGTCCTCTTTGGATCCCTCTTTCACTATCTGTGGGTGACGTGGGGTCTTGATCCTTTTTATAAACATGGGTTTTGGATTGCGCTTTTAAGCATTCTTCTTTATGGAAAATTCTTGGGATCCTTGCGGCTGGCCGCTTTACGAGCCTCAACCCTTTTTCCTCTTGATCGTTCAAATATCAGAGCCGCGATAACGGCTTTTCTAACGTTTGTCATTTTTTTTGTGATGGGCATTCAAACGAGAGTCCCTTGGTTTGGCGGTGTGGCTTTATTTTCATGGTTTTTAGCTCTGCACTTTTTATTTTTTGAACTCAAGCTTTGGAAAAAGTTTTCATTTCCTTTAGGATATTTTTTATTGGCGGTTCCTTTGCCGTATCTTTCAGAGTTTTCAGGGCTTCTTCAAATTGAAATTGCCCGGATCAGCCAACATGTGTTTTCTTTTTTCAATTTCCCGCTCACACAAGAAGGGATTCTCTTATCTTTTCCCAAGGCTTCTTTTGAAATTGCCGCGGATTGTACCGGTATTAAATCTTGGCTTGTGCTTTTGTCTTTAAGCATTTTTTTTCTTTATTTTTTAAAACTTTCTGTTTGGGCAAAAATGGCTGCGGCTTTTCTGATTATCCCAATTGCGTTTATCAGTAATTTGCTTCGGGTATTTGTCCTTTTGCTCTTTGGATTTTATCAAGGCCAGGACGCAGCGATGCGCTATTGGCATGATTTTTCTGGAGTCGCATTCTATGCCATTGCGTGTGTTTTTGTGCTTTTCCTTTTGTTGTTTATGAGACGATATGGGTCATCAAAATAAACATCTTTTTCGACTGATTGGAATTTTAACTATTTTTTTAGTGGCCTTGGTGTGGGCCAGATATAAATTTTTAGACTCTGATTTTCAGGTGAAGTTTAAGCCTTCCGCTACTCAAGAAAAAGAAGGGGCTTATACTTTTACCGCGGATACGTCTTTGTATCAGTTTACATCGT
>JACPST010000060.1:0-1666 GCA_016193165.1 Deltaproteobacteria bacterium | reverse complement strand
GTTCAGGCTAATTTTTTTTCACCCCATTTTTTGTCCTACTTTCCTCTTCAGATTGGAAATTGGGTGGGCAAAGATATGGAGCATCAGTACGCGGATATTTCTCTTTTTCGGCTGTATCAAAATACGCAAACTCAGGATCATATTTGGGTGATTATTGTGTATGGGAGTCATCAAAGCCAGTTTCACTCTGCCGAAGTGTGTTATTTAAGTGATGGGTGGGATGTGGCCACGCGGGATATTAAAAAAGTTAAAACCCTCCATCATGAATATCCTGTCCGGTATTTATTGGCCAGAAAAGGGGATAACGTTCATATGGTGGCCTATTGGTATCTTTGGGAAACCCCTCGTCGAAAAGTGGAAGAGGGTACGCTCCTATTTCGGTTGTCTATTGAAATGGATCAAAGTGAAGAAAAAGCCCAAGCCGCTTTTTTAAGTTTTATGAGCAGTCTTTCCAATCTCGTCATGGAAGAAAAGCCACAGGTGTATGAGCAGCCCATTTCTGTGGTTCACCAAAAAGATTTAAAAGGAAAATCTTTGAGGGAAGCTCCTGTTTTTATCAAAACAGTTTCCGATTTTAAAGAAGCCAAAGAAAAAGCGATGCGTTGGATTTTAAATCAACGTGTCCCCAATCCTGTTGTGCCATTTCCACAAATGGATCGACGGTATTTATTACTCAGTTACGAACTCAACCCTAAAAATCCTCAAACACAAAATGATAAAAGCTATCCCTATATTTATAGTCGTTCTTCAATTTATGACGATGCTTTGGGCCTCATTGCGTTGACGATGTCCGGATACCATGCGGAAGCTGAAGGCATTATTGAGGCCTTTGAACGCATCATTATGGATAACGGAGAACTGTGGTTTAGTTATAATACACACAATGAATGGCCATCTTCTTGGGATCATAGTGAGGCGACGATTCGAAATGGGGCAAGCAGCTGGATAGGCTATGCCATTGCTTTTTATGTTCAAAAGCGTTTGTTCGAAAATCCTTCTTTAAAAAATAGTCCAAATATCAAACGCTGGGTTGCTCTTTCCCAAAAAATTGCGGATCGTCTTCTCCAAGATCAGATTTTAAATTCTCAAGATTCTCGTTTTGGTTTTATGACAGGAGGAAAAGGACGACACGACTTGGTATGGGATAAGACTCAAGGGAAAGTGGTTGAGAAGTTTAAAGAAGATAAAATTGAATGGGCGAGCATTGAGCATAACTTAGATCTCTATTTTTTACTCAAAGTCTTAGCAGAGCTAACTCAGGATCAAAAGTATGAAAAAGCAAAAACTGTTTTAGGTGAGGTGCTTTTAAAGAAAGCTTGGAGTGAAAAAATGGGACAGTTTTATCGAGGAATGAGGCTCAATGGACCGGATGAAGCTCAAGCTCTGGATTGCGCGTCCTGGGGACTTCTCTTTTTAAAGTCGATAGGAGAGCATTCCAAAGCTCAAAAAATATTAAAAGCGATGGAGAATTATTTTATTTTTGACTCCCTCCATCAAGTGGAAGGCTATCGACCCTATTATAAAGGGTATGTGTTCGATGAGTTTTCTATTAATAAACTTTTTTATCCGCATTACCCCCAAAAAAGCTGGTCTGATATTCAAATGGTTTGGTCTGAAGGTTCTTTGGGAGTTGCGATGGCCTATCTTAAAATGGGGCAAAAAGAAA
>JACPST010000055.1 GCA_016193165.1 Deltaproteobacteria bacterium | reverse complement strand
GATCCAAAACTTCCAAAAGCGCCGCGGCAGGATCCCCCCTAAAATCCATGGCCATTTTGTCCACTTCATCCAGCAAAAAGACAGGATTTTGCGAGCCTGCTTTTTTCATGGATTGAATAATTTTTCCAGGAAGTGCTCCAATATAGGTTCTTCGATGTCCTCGAATTTCCGCTTCGTCCCGCACTCCCCCTAGAGATGTACGAATAAATTTTCGATCTAAGGCTGTGGCAATCGAACGGGCTAAGGACGTTTTTCCAACTCCAGGCGGCCCGACCAAACACAAAATAGGACCTCGAATTTTTTTGGCCAGAGTTTGAACGGCCAAATGCTCTAAAATTCTCGTTTTTACCTTTTTAAGCCCATAGTGATCGTTATCTAAAACGTTTTGCGCCTCTTTCACATTGGTTTTATCTTTGGTATAAATCCCCCACATCGGAGACATCATTTTTAATTTCTTCACTTCTTTCTTCACCCGACGGCTGGCTTCTTCTGAAAGCTTTTTCTCTTTTAATATTTTTTCAATTTCTGCAATTTCAGCCTTAAATTCATCTCGATCCCCTAATTCTTTTTGAATCGCCTGCATTTGTTCGTTGAGGTAGTATTCCTTTTGAGATTTCTCCATTTGCTTTTTGACACGTCCACGAATTCGTTTTTCAATTTCTAAAATCTCAACTTCTTTTTCTATGAGAGCTAAGAGTTTCTCCAATCGTTCATAAGGATTAATCACTTCTAAAATCATTTGTTTGTCTTCAAGCTTGAGATTTAAATGAGAAACGATGGCGTCAGAAAGCTTTGATGTAGTTTCAAGCGCGGAAATCGTCATGAGCATTTCTGGAGGAATGCGTTTATTCAGCTTTACATAACCTTCAAACACTTCTTTCACAGCTCGGAGCAGCGCCTCGGACTGAGCATTTTTAACTTCGGGCTCCACGAGCTCTTCAACTTCTACTTCAAAAAACTTATCTCGAGAAACATAGCGAAGAACCTTGGCACGCTGTCTTCCTTCAATAAGCACTTTCACCGTCCCATCGGGTAAACGCAGAAGCTGAACAATCGCTCCTAACGTTCCAACGCTATATAAATCTTCTTCGACGGGATCATTGGTTTTGGCTTTTTTCTGCGCAATGAGCAAAATATCTTTTTTATGATTCAGCGCTTCTTCTAGAGCATGGATCGATTTTTCTCTGCCCACAAAAAGCGGAACCACCATGTGCGGAAACACAATAATATCTCTCAAAGGCAAAAGAGGAACAATGAGTTCTTTTTTGGAAACTTCTTTTTTAGAGGGCTCGCTCATTCTTTTTTATGCGCTCTCCGCTTTATCTGTCTTGGGGAGCTTTACATTCAAATCTTTTGTTTTATCTGAGCCATAGATATACAATGGTTTTTCAGATTTTAAAACAACATCTTCATTAATAATACATTCTCGTACGTTTTTCAAAGAAGGAAGTTCATACATCACATCCATCATCGCTTGCTCCAAAATAGCCCGAAGTCCTCTGGCCCCCGTCTTTCGCTTCAAAGCTTCATCTGCGGCAGAAACCAAGGCTTCATGAGTAAACTTCAGCTTTACATTTTCCATCTCAAAAAGCCTCATGTATTGTTTGGTTAAGGCATTTTTGGGCTTCACCAAAATATCCACCAAAGCTTGGTGGCTCAGCTCATGCAGAGGCGCTACAATGGGAAGCCGTCCCACAAATTCCGGAATCATTCCAAATTTTAATAAATCTTCAGGTTGTGCCTTCATGAGGGATTCTGAAATGTTTTTTTCTGATTTGGCCTTAATTTCAGCCCCGATTCCCATTTGCTTGGCCTCAAGCCTTCGATCGACAATGCTCTCCAGCCCCACAAACGCTCCTCCACAAATAAAAAGAATATTGGTCGTATCCACTTGTAAAAATTCTTGTTGGGGATGCTTGCGTCCGCCTTTGGGAGGAATATTGGCAATGGTTCCTTCCATAATTTTAAGAAGCGCTTGTTGAACTCCCTCTCCTGAAACATCGCGTGTAATAGAGGGGCTGTCGCCTTTTCGGGCAATCTTGTCGATTTCATCGATGTAGACAATCCCCCGACTTGCTTTTTCAACATCAAATTCCGCATTTTGAAGAAGATAAAGAATAATATTCTCCACATCTTCTCCCACATATCCTGCTTCTGTAAGCGTCGTGGCATCCACAATTGTAAATGGAACTTTTAAAACTTTGGCCAGTGTTTGAGCCAGGAGGGTTTTCCCGCTTCCTGTGGGACCTAAAAGCAAAATATTACTTTTTTGAAGCTCAATATCTGCTCCGCCCACTTTTTTATTTTGAATTCTTTTATAATGATTATAAACGGCCACAGAGAGAATTTTTTTAGCTTGTTCTTGGCCAATGACATACTCATCTAAGAAAGCCTTAATCTCGGCAGGCTTGGGCAACATATGGACAGCAACCTGTACTTCTTCCTTAGACCCCTCCTCACGGATAATATCATTGCACAGATCAATACACTCATCGCAGATATAAACGGTTGGGCCGGCGATTAGTTTTTTGACTTCTTTTTGGCTTTTACCACAAAAAGAGCAGTAGAGATTTCCAAATTCATCTCCCCGTCTTCCCCCCGGCATGGTCATAGGCCTCCTTTCGCCCGCGGGCGTTATTTATTTTTTACCTAAAATTTTTCGATGCTCAACAACATGGTCAATCAAGCCATATTTTTTTGCTTGTTCACCTGACATATAATAATCACGTTCTGTATCCTTTTCAATGGCCTCATACGTCTGACCTGTGTGCAACACTAAGATTTCATTTATCTTTTTCTTAAGGAGCAAGATTTCCTTAGCTTGAATATCAATATCCGTGGCTTGTCCTTGGAATCCCCCCATGGGCTGATGAATCATAATCCGCGCATGCGGCATACTGTAACGCTTGTGTTTATATCCTCCAGCCAAAAGCAATGCCCCCATACTGGCTGAAAGGCCCAAACAGTATGTGGCCACAGGAGGCTTAATATATTGCATCGTATCATAAATCGCTAAGCCCGCGGTGACACTGCCTCCAGGGGAGTTAATGTAAAAACTAATATCCTTTTCAGGATCTTCTGCCTCGAGAAAAAGAAATTGAGCAATGAGAAGATTGGCCACATCGTCTGTGACCTGAGAACCCAAAAAAACAATCCTATCCTTTAAGAGACGAGAATAAATATCATAAGCACGTTCACCTCGCCCCGTCTGTTCAATAACCATGGGTACTAGTGTAGACATAAGGATAGTTAAGAACAGTATAGGTCAAAAATGAATCTCCTTCAACTCTTATTGTAATCCCTCAGGTTTGAGGGGAAAAGGGGCTGTTCAAAAAGGTCAGGAAGAAATGATTTTGGCTTTAGAAATTAAAAACGCAATAGCCTTGTCTTGCAAAAGCTGCCACCGCGCCTGAGACAACGTCCCTTTCTCCTTAAAATAAGCTTTGACTTTGGACAAAGTTGAGTTTGCCGATTTGGCAATTTTTTCTAACCCTTCATCCAACTCTTTCTCACTAATTTCTAATTTTTCTTTTTTCACAAGGGCTTCAATCAAAAGAACCACTTTGACATCAAACTGAGCACGCGCTTGAAGCTCCGATTCCCATTTTTGAAGCTGATCTTCGAGCTCTTTGCCTTGAAGTCCCATTTGTGTGAGCCTTCTTTTAGAATCATCCATTAAAAAATCGTATTGTTGGTGCACCATCGAAGGAGGTGGAGTTAAATCATTTTTTTCAACCAATTGCGTTAAAATCTTTTTTTCTAAATCTTTTTTAATACGGTTTTCTTCTCGCTTAACCAAATCATCGTGAATTTTCGTTCGTAATTCCTCCAGGCTCTTGCATCCTTCTATTTGTTGAGCAAACGCATCATCTAAGTTCGGCATTGCTTTTTCCTTAATTTCTTTCACGGACACTTTAAATACCCCTTGTTTTCCAGCTAATTTTTTATCATGAAAATCCTGTGGATACGTCACTTGAATTTCTTTTTGTTCTTCTGCTTTCATGTCTTTAAGACCTTCTTCAAACCCACTGACAAAGCGATGGCTGCCCATCTCATATAAGAAGTTCTGAGAAGATCCACCGGCAATGACCTTCCCATCCATGAGACCTTCAAAATCCATCACAACAAAATCTTTGTCTTGAATCCCGCGACGTTCAGAAACAGTTTTCAGTTGGGCTTTACTTTCACGTAATTGCTCGAGGGTCTTCAGCAGGAAGCCCCGTATAGGCTTTCACGTCTACAGGAGGTTTAATTTCCACACACGCGGTATAGACAAGCGGCTTTCCTTCTTCCCACGGCTGAACTTCCACACGGGGCTGAGCCACTGGGAATAAAGCTTGTTCTGTAACAGCTTCCGAATACGTTTGATTCATCACCCGGGAAATCACTTCTCGTGTCACTTCTCCTTGAAATTGCATTTTGACCATTTGAACAGGCGCCTTTCCTTCTCGAAAACCTTTAAGCTTCGCGGACTTAGACATAGAAGCATAGTAATTCTGAAGTGCTTGCTCGATAAGCAGTGCTGGCACTTCAACGGTCAGTTTTTTCTCGTAAGGCGAAAGATTTTCAACTGTTACTTTTTTATCCATAAGAAAAAAAAAGCATTTTAGCAGGACAGGCTTAAAATTGCAACCTATCGGGCACGAGCTAAAAGCTGCCGCCAGCCTTGATAGCTTTCCTTGAAGGCTTCATAGACCGTTAAGACACGTCGAGCATATCTAAAACGTAATTGAGAATCTGGAACCTCTTTGCGAAGAGCCGCCAAACGATTGGGCCCTAAATTATACGCGGTTAAAAAAAGGAGCTTATTATTTTGAAATTTCTTCTTAAGATATTTTAAATAATAAATACCCATCCGAACATTTCGAACAGGATCAAACAGATCTTGATGCCGATAGGAGCGTAATTGAAGAGTACTTGCAATTTCACGCCCTGTCGCAGGCATAATTTGCATGAGCCCCCTGGCACCCACAGGCGATACAGCTCGCGTCCGAAAACTTGATTCTTCATGAATGACAGCTAACACCAAAAGAGGATCAATCTTATGCTTTTGACTTTCATGATAAATGACTTTGGCTAAAAGATGTGAATGAGAGGAGGAAATCCTCCCATCACTAAATTCTTTAATCAACGTTTTTAAAATGGTGATGTCATTTTCGCTGGCCATGCCTTTCATGGGCATTGCCAAGGAGAAGGACACCCCCCAGAGAATCATGCCTCTCTGGATGAGCCCTCGAACCTTCATCTCGACCCCCTTTACGGAAAACTGGTCATGCGAAGTACTCCGCCTCCATCTAAATAGAACAGTTTAATCATTTGACGCTCACGAAAGGTCTGAATTTTCTTTAGACCAGAACCTAGTTTTACAGCTGAAGAAAAAGTTTTAAAAAGATCATCGAAAAATCTTAAATTTAAATCACTCCCCTCCACGGTTACGAGTCCACTGCCCCCGCAGGGCAGGGGGACGAGCTCTAAATCGGATACACTGGCATTGAGTTCTAAAGGATTTTGAAGCCATGTTGCCCCAAAGTCTTTAGAAATTTGAAGATAAATTTTATTATTTTTTTTCCAAGCAGCAACGAGTGTTCCATCTTCGTTATTCGCGATAAGCCTTGGAGAAAAAGTATCATCTACTGCCGTATCTAATTGAGCGCTCTTCCACGCCGTTGCCCGCTGGAGAAAGATCAAATTTTTATCACTCTTTCGAATAAACACAATCTGCGGCACATCAAAAGAAGCTTCTAGAGAAAAGGCTTTTTTGTTTGCCATTTCACCCAAATTTAAGGCGCTGATAGGAGTTTCCACGACTAATTGTGAACCATCATAGATCATAAATTTTAAATCGGACTTATCTGTAAATTTTGTTCGGTCGTTGGGATCTTGAACGGCATAGGTTCCCACTCCAATATAAAAATGACCTGATTGCCCTTGAGAAAACTGAATGACTCGATCACCAAAAAGCTGTCCGAGTTCTACATCCGTAAGCGCCACTTTTAAAACTCCACTACTTCCATCTGAAAAATAAAAATAAGAAGACTGATTAAGCTGAAAAGTATTAAATCCTTGATTGACCAGCGCAAACACGGCCACACGCGCGCTGTCAAAACCTCCTGGATTGTTATTGGCAGAGGGATTCCAGTCTCGAGTCACTGCAAGAATAACGGGAGTACGATTTGAAAGCGCACCCGCGACTATTTTTCGAATATCCAGCAAAGCATCATTTTTATCGGGATTATCAAATGAAAGAAGCGGAGCAGCAGGTTGTGAGAGAGAAAAAAAACCTGTCGAAAGTCTTCGCTGGGACTGACGAGGAGCGCTGTAGCTGACAAAAAAACCTTCATTTCGAATATCTTTCCACACCTGCGCGTATTTATTATCCATACTTTGCGCATCTAAAGTTACATTTTGAATGCCGCCAACAACGTTTCCTTCTCCATTGATAATAGAAAATTGGTTATTCCGTGTCAGCCCATAGAAAGTACCATTGACCGTTTTCAGGTGCGCCACAGAAAAATCAGATACCTGCCCAAGAGAAATAGTTTGTGGAGAACTGGCGGCAACATTGAGCTTCACAAAAGTTTCAAGTTGGCCTTTTTTAAGAGAATACGCAGAAAGCCTCACGACCGCTTGTCCCGGACCCCGCGCCCAGAGACAGCCATTAGGCTCAGCTTGAATCACTTGCCCTGGAGAAGATTCTTCAATGACATCAAAGGCCACATCATTTAAAAAATCCCTTTGCTCCGCAGCCCCTATGCTCTGTTCGCCACTTAATGTATTTACAAATGCTCGTGAATAGAATCGATGGCTCATGCCGGTGGCCATGCTGATTTCTTCAGGATACTCTTCTCCTTCTAGCGTCGTAATCGCAACACGAGAAGGCGCCTGTCCTCCCATGCGCATACAAGAAAGCAGAGGCAGGCACAAAAAAATAAAAAAAACTATCACCCTATATTTCATATTTCAAAAATTTATGTTTAGAACTCTAGATTCTCACTGCTCATTTTCAGCCCACGGGAACTGCAACACTATACCTTTAATTATATCTTTCTCCCTCAGATTGTAAAGGTGCCTGCCACCTTGGTGGTGGCAGGCACCTTTACAATCTGAGGGCATTATAAGTCATTAATCTCTTTACAAAAATATTGTTTTTCCCTATAGGTAAAAGAGATGTCAAAAATTCGCTTAGCCTTGATTTTATTCAGCATTTT
>JACPST010000030.1:2978-4959 GCA_016193165.1 Deltaproteobacteria bacterium | reverse complement strand
TTTTTCTTCTGGCAGAAGTAAAGCCTGAGTTTTACAAAGACAGAAAAGCCATCATTTCTCAAATCTCAAAAACTGTCATGCAAACAGTGGGGATTGCTCCAGATCAAGTGGTGATTTACCCCCGAGGATTTTTAACCAAAACCACAAGTGGAAAGCTTCAGAGAACAAAATATCGAGAGCTTTATCTCAAAGGGAAATTGAAAAACAAAATTTCTTTGAAAGACAGATTTAAGTATTTCAGGTTTAGAGTGAATCTTTTGATCAGTATGCTTTTCTATTTCCTAAGTTCTAAGATGAAGGAAAAAAATCATGACCTCAGATGAAATTCGAAAGCATCTGGAGATCTCTATTGTAACTGTCCGAAAAGATATCCATCGTTCTCAACTCAAAGACGAAGCCACATTTAGTGAAGATTTAGGATTTGATTCTATGGGGCTTGTGGCGCTTGCGTCAGAGATGGAAAAACGTTTTGGTCGCTCTCTTCCGTTGGCCCAATGGCTAGAGTCCAGGAGAAACCAAGCTTTAAGTTTGGGTTCTCTCATTCAGTTCTTAGAAGATGCATTGAAATAAGCAAAAAATCGATTCAGTCCTTCTTCTGTTGAAATTTGGGGATGATAGCCAAAGTCTTCTCTGGCTCGGCTGATATTATAGGTATGTGTGGTTGAAAGCTGTTTAGCTACCATTCGTGTTATCGGAAGTTCCCACGGCAGATGTAAGAAGGTGCAGAGGATTTCAAGTGCGGCTCCTATGCGATAGACCGTTTGTGCGGAAATATGTTTTGTGAGGGGCTCTACTCCAGCTCGTTTGAGAATTAAGTTAATCCACTCCCACATCACCACGGGTTTTCCTTGGGTGATGTAATAGGCTTTTCCAGATACGCGAGAGGTAGGCGTGAGCGCATCGGCGGCTAAAAGATGGGCTTGGGCTACATTCTCAACATAGGAAATATCTGTTAAATTTTTTCCATCGCCGACGATATGCAATCGTCCTTTTTTGGCCTGTTCGATGACTCGAGGAAGAAGGTAGGGATCTCTGGGCCCCCAAATAAGATGGGGGCGCAAAGAAACCGTAAGAAGCCCCTTTTTGCCATTGGCGTTTAAAACCATTTGTTCAGAAATGGCTTTGGTTTGAGAATAGGAGGATAAAAAAACTTTAGGATAATCCGTTGTTTCGTCAACGTTCACTTGATCTTCTCCTGCATAACAAACACTGGAAGAACTTGTAAAAATAAGTTTTGGGATGCCCTGTTTCCAGCAGTTTTCTAAAATATTTTGAGTCCCAATAACATTCGCGTGATAAAAATCTCTATATCGTCCAAAAGCACCTACTTTGGCGGCAGTATGGAAGAGGATTTGGATATCCTTACAGGCGGGCTCAATATCCTCTTTATTTTGAATATCTCCTTTCAGGCATTCTACGCCTAAAGCTTGAAGGGCGGGGTAGGCATGCCTGGATAAAATACGAACTTCTGTCCCTCGTCTTAAAAGTTGTTCAACGATCGCGCGTCCTAAAAATCCACCTCCTCCTGTGACGAGGGCTTTCATGAAAGCTGCTCCGTGGGGACTTGTCCCGTTGGGAGTTGTCCCCTTGCCCACTGGGCTAATTTTTCTCGATTGATTTTGGCATTATGCCGGATATCGACGGGAAAAGGGGAATAAAAAAGAATATCTTGAATTTCTTGGGTATGAGGGAAACGTCTGGCTAGAATTAAAAGTTCCTGAAGGAGTTTAAGTTGTGCTTTTTTGTCTTTTAGAAGTTTTTTGTCATGGGGCTCGATGATGAGGGCAGGTTTTTTGCCAACTCCAACTAAAGCGGAACGAAAAACAGCCGGATGTTGGTTAAAAATACTTTCACATGGAATGGTAAAAAGAGTCTGATTGTAGGTTATAACCCGATGGGCTTTTCTACCGCAAAACCAAAGACGATTTTGAGCGTCCATATATCCTACATCCCCCATTCGGTGCCAAAAATTTCCATTCAA
>JACPST010000030.1:0-2956 GCA_016193165.1 Deltaproteobacteria bacterium | reverse complement strand
CTGTTTCCCGGGGTCTGTGAAAGTAGTCTTGAGTGATGTTTTTCCCTTGAGCAACAATTTCTCCAATGGTTCCAGGGGTGACCCTTAGATCTTCATTCCACATAGAAATAGGAGAATCTGTAATTTTGATGATGGCAACATTTACGCCGGCGAAAGGTTTCCCCACACATGTTCCTTTGCCTTCCCGACTGAGTTTGAGAGTCTGCGTGAGAATTTCTCGGCTTCCAATCGAGGTAACAGGCAAGGCTTCTGTGGCACCATAGGGAGTGTATACTTCGGCATCCAGGGGGAGTATTTTTTGAAAGCGTTCTAAAAGAAAAGCGGGAACGGGAGCCCCTGCAATGAGAATTCGCCTAATACTTGGGAGTGTGATTTTTTGTTCCATGCAAAATTGAGTAACGCGATTCCACAGAGCTTGTCTGGAATAATACATGTTGTGGACATAGCCGCACTAAACAGAGCAAAAAGAGGAAAGGTGGGAAGGTCGACTTCCCCCTCTTGGATTTTGTAGTGGTTTTTAAGCAACTGAATTTGAGCTTCAAACATTCCGTGCGTATAGACCACTCCTTTAGGCATGCCCGTAGAACCGGTGGTAAAAATAATGGCTGCCGTCTCTGTATTTTCTGTTGGAGCGATAGAAAAAGGAGGAATATTTTTAGAGCTTGGCATCAGTGTAGAAAAGCCCAAAAATTTTAAAAGATATTTTAAAAAAGGAGCACTTATTAATTTTGGGCCTATGATCAAGTTGATGCGAGAGGTTTGAAAAGAAGACGGCCAAAGAAGTCTGAGTAAGTGTGCTTTAGAAATTCCAATAAAGCCATGGGGCGCAACCGTTTTAATACACGTTTTTAAATAATTTTTTCCAATGCCGGGATCAATGAGCACAACAGATGCCCCAATTTTAAGAAGCGCAAATGTGAGAGCGACAAACTCAAATCCTGGCCGAAGCATCAGAATGATTCGATGGTTTTTTTGAATGCCATAGGCTGAGAGTTGGTAAGAAAAATTATCACAGAGGTGATTCAATTCGGCATAAGTTAATTTTTTATTTTTAAAAAAAAAGGCTTCTTGATGAGGGGAATGCTCAGCTCTTTTTGGTAAATAAGAAGCAATGTTCATAGGGGATTTCGAGCAAGGAAATTTTCAACCCAAGGAATAATGCGATCATATGCGTCTTCGACAACATAGTGGCCAGCATCAGAAATGAGTTTGACGGAGGCATATGGAAAGTGGTCTTCCCAAGCCATTAAAAAACGATGCGTAAAACAAAAATCTTTTTCTCCCCAAATGAGTGTTACGGGATGATTTTCAAAACTTTTGAGCTCATGGGTGATGTGTTCTAAAATAGTGTAGCTGGGGATTCCGGGATGCCATGGAATGTCTTGGATAAATCGCAGTGTCGCGATGCGATTTTTATAACTATCATAAGGAGCAAGATATCCTTGTTTGACATCGGATGTGAGGTGTTCTTTGTGCATGACCGCCGTCCACAGAGCTCCTCTGGCAAAGCTATTTAAACCTCGAACCGCAAGTTCTCCAAAAACAGGAAGGGTACAAAGTTTAATTCGAAAAGGCATATCCAGCTTTCGTTCAAAATCTAAAAAGGCAGCGCTATTAAAAATGACAAATCGTCGGACATTGATTTTGTGTCGAACCGCGTAGCCCATGCCAATGGGCCCACCCCAATCGTGCATGAAAAGAGTGATGTGGGTGAGGTTTAAATGCTCAATGAGTTTTGTGAGATTATCAATGTGAGTGGCCAGGGTATAGGGATAAGATTGAGGTTTGCTCGAAAGCCCGCACCCCATGTGATCTGGAGCAATCACGCGATATTTTTTTGAAAAATGACTAATGAGGTTTCTCCAATAAAAAGACCATGTGGGATTTCCATGGAGCATGAGAAGGACTTCACCTTTTCCTTCATCGACATAGTGGTATTGATAGCCTTCGATATTTAAGAAGCGTGATTTAAAAGGATACAAATGGCGAAAGGATTCCGTATTTACCATTGGACTCCAAAAAATAAGCAGTTAATCCCACTTCCAAATCCCATGAGCACCACATGATCGTCTTTTTTAACCTGCCTTTTTTCAATGCCCATCGCAAAGGTAATGGGAAGGGCGCAAGAGCCCATGTTTCCAAGATGATCAAATGTAAAATAATCTTTATCCGAAGGAACGCCTAAGGCTTTAATCATTTCTTCTCTGGGGGTTCGTCCGACTTGGTGGCTAAAAATGTGATGAATATGCTCATTTTCCCATTTTATTTCTTTTTTAAACTCACCCCAGGTTGTTTTGGCAAGCTTGGCTGCTTCTTGCATGAGTTCATTGGCTTGGGTTTTCATTGATAAATGAGGGAGAGGATTTGTAAGTCCCATGTCTGGGAATGCCCGACATAAGGTATTAAATTGAGAAGCGGTGCGAGAGATCCCTCCCAAGAGTTTGTGTTTTGTTTTTGAAACAGAGTCATGGGCTAAGATCAGTGCTGAAGCACCAGAACCAAGAGTTAAAGAGGGAAGATAAAGAGCAGCTTCTTGTAAAGATAGACTTGGGGATTCCAAAAGTTTTTTTAAGGTAAGCTCAATCATTTTTTGGCTGGATTCTGCGCCCACAAGCATCCCTCGTTTGATTTGGCCTAGTTCAATCATATTGGAGAGTACAAACATTCCATTTAAAAATCCTAAACAAGCATTAGAAATATCAAAATACATGCAAGAAGGATTGAGTTTAAGATGGTCATGGACGGTGGCCGCTGTGGCTGGCTCAAGATAGTCGCGTGAAACAGAGACGTGAAGCAGACATTCAATCTCAGAATTTTTAATCTTTTCTTTTTGAAGAGCGTTTTGCGCGGCTTGAGTACTCATTTGGCTGGGCAGAGTGCCATCTTCCCAAAGACGTCTTTCTTTAATCCCTGTGAAAATTTCAAAAAATCCAGAGGGAAGCGCAAGTTTTTCCAT
>JACPST010000083.1:2117-5345 GCA_016193165.1 Deltaproteobacteria bacterium | reverse complement strand
AGTAACGCGTATCCCAGAACTTTTTGAAACGATGAATAATTTTTATGTGAGAAATAAAAAGCGGCAATGGCCACTCCTTGTAAAAAGTAAATGATGAGGAGAATGGTGAAAATATTTCTAGCCACAGGTGTTACAACAGGAACTGTAATTTCATGAAAGAAAAAAGAGGCAATAAAAAGCCATATCAAATGATCCGGAGCTTTCCATTTGGTTAAATCTTCTCGACCCAAAGAAATGCGAAAGAAGCGAAGCAAAAGTGCGGCTAACCAAAGGGTCAGTAAAATTCCACTGACGATATATCCAAAAAGTTTTTCTTGAATCCACGTGGCTGAAATGGCATCTGCAGTTTGTGCCACAGCAACTAGTTTTTCTTTGAGTTGGTCAAATTGAGAGGGATTCAACTTCTTAAAAGATGAGAAAGAAGCACCATTCTGGTCTAAAATTTGGGGGAGAGAATGCAGATATTGGACAGCATGTCCATGAAGAAAAGCATAAAGTTGCCCTTTAGATACAAATCCTAAAATAGCGCCATAAAAGATGACCAAAAGGACAGTAGTTCTAAGAATCAGCTGATCCATAGGGAGCTTAAGCTCAGATAACTCACAAAAGAGAAGGGCGACCAAAGGTGTGGTTAAAAGAAAAATTAAAAAAGTCGTTGGAGACCCTCCGACCAAAGCTAGTCCTAAAGTCAGAAAAGAAAGCAAGTATCCTCCGCGCCGCCCATATTTTTTAAATCCATACATGAGAGGAATCGGAGCCAAGAAGATTAAAATATGGCTTTGGAAAAAAAGGAGGGATAAAAAAGGCAGCATTAAAAACTGTCCTAAAAATTCTATTCCTGGCTTTAAATTTTGGAACGAAAAGCGCATTGTTTACATTTCTGTGAGAGCATAGGGTAAAATGGCAATTTGTCGGGCACGTTTAATGGCTCGAGTTAACTCTCGTTGATGAAACGAGCAGGCGCCAGAAACTCGACCCGGAACAATTTTTGCTCGTTCAGTAACATAATTCTCAAGCAGTTGTTGATTTTTGTAATCAATAACGATCTCTGAATCCGCGCAAAAGCGGCAAATTTTCTTTCTTCTTCTTTTATTATCTTCTTTCATCTTTTCTCCTCTTCTTCTAAGCGAATGGTCATTTGCTTAAGAACGTCATCACGCAGCTTTAGGGTATGTTCAATTTCCGCAATGGCTCCGGATTCAGCCGCATAATAAACACGGACATAATGACCCGAAGTTTGTTTTTTGATCTTATAGCCCAGCCTTCGACTTCCCCAGTCATCAATACCATTGACCTTTCCTTGAAAGCGTTTAATGATTTCTGAAAGCTTTGTATTGAGCTCTCCCAATTTTGCTTCAGAAATATTGGGGTCTGTAATATAGACCGTTTCGTAGTTGGTTGTCATCGCGTGTACTCCTTATGGTTAAAAGCCCCTTTATCAGAAAAGGAGCAAGGGTTTGAATGACGTATTAAGGGATTACCCTAACTCATGATCTATTCGAGGTCAATAAGCGTTTTTTCGAGGAGTTCAGAGGCTTTGTTTAAAAGCGCGGGAAGCTTTTGTTTTTCCTCAGCATTAAATTGACTTAGAACGTAATCAGAAACATCTGTGGTATCAAAAGGGCGTCCTACCCCCAGCCGAAGCCGCGAGAATTGGTCTGTGCCTAAAGTCTCCATAATGGATTTTACCCCGTTGTGGCCGGCATGGCCTCCCTTGGCCTTTTTTCGGAGCGTTTCAAAAGGAAGATCAATATCGTCATGTAAAATAATAATATTTTGAGAAGGAATTTTATAGAACTCAGAAAAATGTTTTACCGCTTGACCACTTAAGTTCATGAAGGTTTGCGGTTTGATAAAAAATATTTTTTTATCAAATAGAATGACTTCTGAATATTGGGAATTAAACTTTGGTGAGATGATTTCAAAAGAATGCCGTTTGGAAAAAAAGTCTAACGCTAAAAAGCCAATATTATGACGCGTGTTGTGATACTGATTACCCGGATTTCCTAACCCAACAACAAGAATCAAAAATTATTTTTTCCCTTCTTCTTTTTTCTTAGGTGGCGCTTCTTCTTTAGCTGGAGCGGCTTTGGCAGGAGCCCCCTTCGCTTCTTTTCCTTCCGCAGCTTTAGGCGCAGCAGCTCCTTCTGCTCCTGGAGCAGCGGCGGCAGCCGCTTCTGGTGGAGGAGCTTCTTCTTTCTTCACTTCTTCTTTAGGTATGGCTACCGTTACAACGGTATCGTCATGAGAAAAAACAATTTCATAGTCTTTCCCTTGAAACTTGGTTTTTAAATCGGACATATGGAAGGCATCTCCCACTTTAAGAGGAGTGACATCTATTTCAATGTGGGCAGGAATGGTATGAGGCAAACATTTCACATCCACTTCTCGAAGAACAGGCTGAACAATCCCTCCTTGGGTGATCCCCTCTGCTTTTCCAACAAAATGAAGGGGAACTTTGACAGTCACCGTTTGTTTCAAATCCAGTTCATAAAAATCCACATGCAGATATTGAAATTGGACGGGGTCTTTTGCGAGATCTTTTACAATGACGGTTTTCTTTCCAAAAAACTTAGTTCCTTCTTCAAGGAGAGTCAGGAGGGTATTGGCGCCTCCTCCTTTGGTCAGAGCTTTTTTAAGGGCGAGTGGGTTTAAAGAGATAGAAATATTTTTTTTGTTTTTACCATAAATAATACCTGGGATAAGTCCTTGAGCTCTTGTTTTTCGACTGGCTTCTTTTCCAGCTGTTTGCCGAGTCGTGACTTTAAGTTCAACTTGCGCCATGTTTTCCTCCCTTAAATAAAAAGGCTACTCACAGATTCTTTGTTATGTACACGTTTAATGGCTTCTCCTAAAAGAGGAGCAATCGATAATACTTTTATTTTTTTATTTGTACGAAACTCCTCTTTTAAAGGAATAGAGTTTGATACAATCACTTCTTCAAAGCCTACTTTTGTAATTCTTTCATACGCAGGCCCGGAAAAAACTCCGTGTGTGGCACAAGCAAACACATGAGCAGCTCCTTTGTCAAGAAGCACTTGTGCGGCCTCCGTCAGTGTGCCTGCGGTATCGATAATATCATCGACAATAATCGTTGTTTTTCCTTCAACTTCTCCAATCAGATTCATCGCTTTAGCCTGGTTAGGACCGGTGCGTCTTTTATCCACAATCGCAAGTCCCGCATTGAGCCGCTTTGCATAAGCTCTGGCGCGTTCTACCCCTCCCGCA
>JACPST010000083.1:0-2071 GCA_016193165.1 Deltaproteobacteria bacterium | reverse complement strand
CCTCCCGCATCTGAGGCCACAATGACCAAATGATCTCCTTCTCCGAGCTGATCGTGAATGTGGTTAATCATGACGGGAGAAGAGTAGAGGTGATCAAAAGGGACATTGAAGAATCCTTGAATTTGTCCCGCATGAAGTTCCATGCTGATCACACGACTTGCACCGCTGGCCACAATGAGATCGGCCACAAGTTTTGAGGTGATGGGAGTTCTTGGGGCGACCTTTCGATCTTGTCTCGCATAGCCATAGTAAGGAATCACAGCCGTAATGCTGTTGGCTGAGGCTCTCTTTAAAGCATCGATCATGATTAAAAGTTCCATGAGATTGGTATTCACAGGAGGGCAGGTGGATTGAACGACAAAGACATCATGTCCTCGGACAGACTCTTCAATTTGGACAAAAATTTCACCGTCACTAAAGCGCTTTACTTCGCACTGTCCCATGGGGATCTCCAAAAACTGACAAATTTCCGTTGTCAGGGCAGGATTGGAATTCCCAGAGAAAATTTTTATTTGTCCACACTCCATAACTATCCTAAAAATTGGCTGGGGCGGCAGGATTCGAACCTGCGAATGCAAGGTCCAAAGCCTTGTGACTTACCGCTTGTCGACGCCCCAATGACCCGTGTTATTCATTTTTAACAGCTTTATTATATTCTTCTAAGACTTTTAATTCTATTAAGTCTCTCGTTTCGTTATTGAGGGGATGTGCTGTATCTTTAAAAGATCCATCTTTTCTCTTTTTGCTGGGCATGGCTACAAATAAACCTTTGGTTCCATCAATAATTTTTAAATCTCGAACTACAAAACAATTGTCGATTGTAATGGTAACATAGGCTTTGAGTTTGTCTTCATCAACAGGAAAAACTCTTACTTCTGTAATTTCCATGATGTCAGCTCCTTCCTTGTGTAACCCAAACTAGCCAGTTTTGTTTATCAAAATATTTGGCCGCTTTCTGAGCCAAACTCTTCTTTTCAAAAATTCCATATAAAGAGGGGCCACTTCCTGATAATCCTGCCATGCTTGCCCCCAGTCGCATAAGGTCTTGTTTTGCTTCTTCTAATTGGGGATAAGCAGTGAAAATAACTTTCTCAAAATCGTTTTTCCACGGGCCCTTCTTTAGAAAAAACGTGTAATTTTTAACATCCCCTCGTTTTTTTGTCAACGAATTCGCCCTATTAGCTTTATCCCACTGGTCGTAGGCCCAAGGGGTTGAAATAGGAAATCCGGGGTTTAAAACTAAGAACCATTCTTTCAAGGGGAGCTTCAGAGGCTTTATCTTTTCTCCGCGCCCCCCTACATAGGCGGGTTTATTGTATAAAAAGAAGGGGACGTCAGAGCCCAGCTGCAAGGCGAGCTTTTTAAGGACCTGGAAAGAGAGGGGGGATCCATAAAGTTTATTGAGGGCTAAAAGGGTCGTAGCCGCATTGGAGCTTCCTCCTCCAAGCCCTGCTCCTAAAGGGATTTTTTTTTGGATTTGGATGGAGTGGGAAGGGGTGAGTCGAGTTTTTTTGAAGAAAAGATTGGCTGCCTTCCACACGAGATTTTGTTTTTGGGGCAAAGATAAGTCAGCATGAAGAGTTATTTTTTTTTGATCTGTTTTGGAAAAGATGAAGGTATCGCCCAAAGATTTTAAGGGGATCATGAGGCTATAAATCGTGTGAAATCCATCTTTCCTTTTTTTTCCAATAAAAAGGGAAAGATTTAACTTTGCTGGCGAAAAAACTTTAAGGGACTTCAATGACAATGAGCTTTAATTCTCTTTCACGCAGGACCTTGAAAAGATAAGAATTTCCTTTTTTAAATTTTGAGATACTATTTTTAAAATCAGAGGCATTGCCAACTTTTTGTTTATCCACTTCAACAATGATATCTCCTTTTTCAAAACCAGCTTTTTCAGCAGGACTTTCTTCTGTAACATTTGTGACGACAACGCCAGAAGATATTTCTAGTTTTTCTCTGAGTCCTGGATAGTTTTTTAAATCCTCAATTTGGAGGCCTAGTTTTGGCTTGTCCTCTTTTTTACTGTTAGGCTCTTTCTCTTTTTTAGTGCGATCTTCATCTTCATCTT
>JACPST010000059.1:2285-5858 GCA_016193165.1 Deltaproteobacteria bacterium | reverse complement strand
AAGATGCCTTTAGCCATAATTGAACTGGATATTTAAAGTCAACCAGATTATCTTAAGCCTATGAAATTAAATGAGAAAATAGTTTTAGAGACCCTAGGGGACAAACGCTATAAGCCCATGATGTTTGATGAACTTTGCCGTTTTTTTCATGTGGATCAAAAAGAAAGAAAGCTCTTTCGGCGGCTTTTAAAATCTCTTCTAAATCAGTACAAGCTGATTCGTCTTCCTCAAAAGAGATACCGCCTGCCGCAAAGGGATGATTTTGTTACGGGCATTTTGAAAAAAAATCCCAAAGGCTTTGGATTTTTAATTCCAGAGGATAAGTCAGAAGATGTGTATCTCAGTCGCTCTGAAGTAAGTTCTTGTATGAACAAAGATCGCCTAAAAGTTGTGGTGGGTGCTAATCGCGCGGGACGCGTGGTAGAGATTTTAGAGCGAGGGGTGAAAAATATTGTTGGAAAACTTCTGGTCAAAGGCAAAACAGCCTATGTTATTCCCCAGGGCAGTGATGCGTCTTTTGGGGATAAAGAAGCATTTTTTATTCCTTTCGATCCGAAATTAACTCATTCCAATAAACAAATTGTGGTGTGCAAGATTAAAAAATATCCTACCTCTCACAAAGGAGCTGAAGGAGAAATCATTAAAGTCTTAGGAAAAGCAGGGGAGCGGGAAGTTGATTTTAGTTCCATGATCTTTAAACACGATCTTCCTCATGAGTTTTCAAAAGCTACCTTAGAAGAAGCCGAAAAACTTAAACTCTGGAATTTGAAATCTGAAGTTTCAAAGCGCAAAGACTTGCGCGACCTTCCTTTTGTGACGATCGACGGAGAAACCGCTAAAGACTTTGATGATGCCGTGTGTGTGGCCAAAGAGGGAACGCATTTTAGGCTTTGGGTGGCCATTGCCGACGTAAGTTTTTTTGTCAAAAAAGATTCAGCCATTGATGACAGTGCCTATGAGCGAGCAACGAGTGTGTATTTTCCAGGAGGCGTGATCCCCATGCTTCCGGAGGCGCTCTCAAATGATCTTTGTAGTCTTCGTCCCAACGAAGAAAAAATGACCTTTACCTGTGAAATGGAGTTTGATGAAACAGGGGCTCGCGTTAATTTTTCGATTTACGAGTCTGTCATTTTAAGCCGCCATCGGATGACTTATACGGAAATTCAAGCCATGTTGGATGGTGACAAAGAAGCTCTTCAAAAATATTCAGATAGGGTCTCCCATGTTCAAGTCATGAATGAACTTAAAAATCTTTTAAAAAAACAAAAACATGCCAGGGGGTGTTTGGATTTTGATCTTCCCGAGCCAGAGCTTGTATTAAATCTCCAAGGAGAAATTGAAAATGTTATCAAGCGCTCCAGGCTTGAAGCGCATATGCTCATTGAAGAGTTTATGATTTCTGCTAATGAGACGGTCGCGGAATTTATGTTTGGTCGCAAAAGACCTTTTATTTATCGCGTGCATGAAGAGCCTGATCCTTCGGTTTTGGCTCAGTTTCAAGAACTCGTGCACAATTTAGGATATTCTTTGGAATATCAAAAAAATCCACACCCCAAACCCTATAGTCGACTTCTTGAAAGAGTGGAGGGAAAGCCTGGAGAAAAAATCATTAATACGGCACGTAAACTTAAAACACTTTGGGCTTGCTTCCGAGTGCTACACGCATTTTACCTCTCCCATTCGCCGCTATCCAGATTTGATGGTGCATCGGCTCTTAAAAGGGGAGCTCAAGAAAAAATCTAAAGATTCCGATAGGTTTGATGATGCCGTGCAAACTTCTTTGGCCAAGGATGCAGACCATTGTTCGATGCTTGAGCGACGAGCGGAAGAGGCCGAGCGAGAATTTATGGCACTGAAAAAAGCGCAATTTATGATGGATAAAATGGGGCAACAATTTGTGGGGTATGTGTCTGGAGTCACAGAGTTTGGGCTTTTTGTGGAACTCGATCTTTATTTTGTGGAAGGTTTGGTGCATGTAACTTCGATGCGGGACGATTATTATCAATTTATTGAAGAGCATTATTATATGAGAGGGCGGCACACGAAAAAAGAATTTCATTTGGGGCAAAAAGTATTGATTGAGGTTCAAAAGGTGGATTTAGACAAACGACAAATCGATTTTACTTTGGTGGAGTCTTAAGAAAAATGGGTATTTTAAAACTAGGCAGCCAAATAGGCCAAACCGTTAAAAATGTGGGACGGATGAAAACCATTGTGTCGGTGATGGCTAAGCACGGACTGGCAGAAATTGCAGAGCGGATTCAACTGGTAAAGCTCATTCCGGGTTTCAGTGTCAGGGGCGATAAAGAAAAAGAAACGCTCACGCTTTCTGAGCGTTTTCGTCTGTCTTTTGAAGAGCTTGGGCCTTCGTTTGTGAAACTGGGACAAGTCTTAAGTACTCGCCCAGATCTTATTCCTGAAGAATTTGCGGAAGAATTTAAAAAACTTCAAGATGATGTCCGTCCCATTGAATTTAAACATGTAAAACATGTCGTTGAGGAAGAATTAGGAAAGCCTCTTTCAGAACTTTATAAATCCTTTAATGAAAAGCCCCTGGCTGCAGCCTCCATTGCCCAAGTGCACGAAGCAGAGCTTCACGATGGAACCAAAGTTGTTGTCAAAGTTCAGCGCCCTGGAATCGATAAGCTCATTGATACCGATGTGAGTATTCTTTTTATGATTGCAGGGCTTGTTGAAAAATATATCGAAGAAACTAAAACTTTTAATCCCAAAGGCATTGTCGAAGAATTTTTTAAAACCCTCAAAAAAGAACTCGATTTTGTGGTGGAAGCGGGAAACATGGCACGGATTCGAAAAAATTTCGAAGGCCATGAAACTATTGTCATCCCTCAAGTGTATCGAAATTTATCGAGCACAAAGGTTCTTACTTTGGAAAGACTGGAAGGCATTCGGCTGAGTGACAAGGCTCTTCTTCAAGAAAAAGGAGTCGATATCCAAAAGCTGACCCATAATGGAGTGCAAGCTTTTTATAAAATGGTTCTGGTCGATGGGATTTTTCATGGTGATCTTCATGCAGGAAATATGTTTGTGCTTCAAGATAGCAAGATCGGGCTTATTGATTTTGGAATTGTGGGACGGCTCAATCAAAGAACGAGAGATGCGCTTGGAAATATGTTTTTAGCGCTCATCATGGAAGATTATGAAGCGCTCGTTTACGAATATTGCGAGATAGGAATTTCTACGGGGCGTGTAGATATGGATCATTTTGTAAAACACGTCAGAGAATTGGTAGAGCCTTATTATGGGCTTCCCTTGAAAGATATCAATGTTGGGAAGATGCTGATGGAACTTACTGTCGTGGCAAGTCAGCACAATTTAAAAATGTCTCAAGATTTGATGCTCGTCTTTAAAGCCTTAGTGACGATTGAAGGCATGGGACGGTCGATTGATCCAGATTTTGATATTGTCAAAGAAATGGGAGAATTTTCTAAAGTTCTTTTTAAAACCAGGTACGATCCTGAAAAGCTTACTCGAGAATTTACGCAGCTTTTGCGAGATAGCGCTGGGCTTCTCTATATGCTCCCGCGACAATTAAAGATCATTCTAAAACGT
>JACPST010000059.1:0-2278 GCA_016193165.1 Deltaproteobacteria bacterium | reverse complement strand
CCGTGATGCGAGGACAACAGCTTCTATCGCTCTCTATTGTCATTGCTTCCATTGTTCTTTCTTCAACGATTATTCTCATTTTTCACAAAGGCCCGGCACTCTTGGGCTTTTCTCTTTTCGGCGTCATTGGCCTAGGCCTCGCCGCGCTTCTTTGCTTTATCTTTTTAATTTCCTATTTTCGGAAATAATGGCCTTGGAAGTCCATCCAAATTTAAATCCAATAATCAAAGAGTTTTTGGAAAGATTTTTTTATAGGTGCTATATCCTCTGGGTGAAGATGCCCTAATTTTTTATCTACAAGATCAGAATCTATGGCAGCCATTTTGGAAAGTCTTACAAGGCTGGGATATAAAAGATTTGCTTCTTTCCATTTTTGAATCAACACATCCCCAGCCAATGGGTACCCTTCGATTTGACTGGTGATCATGGCAATTCCAATAATATCAATTTTTGATGTGTGGAAGGTGTGGTGGAGAATAAGGGCGGGGCGTTTTTTAGTTGTTTCAAGATTTGTAAAGGGGAACTTTACCAGAATAACATCGCCTGGTTTATAACTTGTCATATTCTGAATCTCTGGGATCATTCCACTCTTTAAAGATAGCCTCTGAGGCCTTGGCTAGAGCTTTGGTTTCTAGTCGATGCGCAAAATAACCCTCTAGTGCTTGGATGAGCACTTGTCGCATGGTTGTTTCTTTTTCTTGAGATTCCAATTTGAGTAATTTGATGAGCCTGGAATCTCCAAGGTCAGTTGTGAATCGGGTCTTAGATTTCGCCATGGTTTCCTCTTATGTAAAAACATGTTAACATATTTATGTTTTTATGTCTATAAGTCTAAATTTTAGTATTGACTAATTATTATAATTAAGTAATACTTAAATAAGAGCATGAAAGAGCAAGTTCAAAAGGTAGGTCGGCCCTTAAAGGGGGATAGAAAGCGGGTACGGGTATCCTTTACCCTTCATCCTTCTCAGGCAGAGTGGCTCAAACGTCAGGCATCTCTCAAACATCACAGTAAAAGTGAAATTTTAGAAAAAATAATTAGCGAAGTAGCGGGACAACTAAAAGAGGAGCGCCCTATTTTGCGAATTTATGTTCCGACAAAGAAAGTAGAAGCATTTTGTGTCAAGTACCATGTTAAAAAACTTTCTTTGTTTGGGTCTGTGCTGCGGGAGGATTTTAGATCGGATAGTGATATTGATGTGCTGGTAGAATTTCAAGAAGGGTATACGCCTAGTCTTTTTGAGTTTGTTCCTATGGAATCTGAACTGGGCAAAATTTTTGAAGGACGAAAAGTGGATCTACGAACACTCTCAGAGCTTGGCAAATATTTCCGAGAGAAAGTAGCCCAAGAAGCTCAAACTATTTATGCCCAAAAACAATTTTCTTGAAGCAGATTTAAATCGAGTGCGTCATATGTTAGATGCGACTCAAGAGATTTTATCTTTTGTCCAGAATAAATCTAGAGATGATTTTCACTCGGATAGAATGCTTCTTCTGTCTGTGATTAAAGAACTTGAAATCATTGGAGAGGCAGCCAACAAGGTTTCAGATTCTTTTAGAGCAAAGCATAAACATATTCCCTGGGAACAAATGGTTGGTATTCGCAATCGCCTCATTCATGCATATTTTGATATCGATGTGGACATTGTGTGGAATACCATTTCCCAGCATTTAGAAAAACTTTCTGCTTTCCTCGAAAAAATTCTTTCTAAATAAGCTTATGTAAAGTTCTCAAAGACGTGTCAAAAAGATAGATATGATGAGAGTTGGATTAGGGTTTTAACTTATTGATTTTATTATATTTTAATCCAATTCTCATGTGGCATTTTCTTTGCATTTCTAAGTGGGCATGAAGGCCACAAAGCTTATTTTAAGTATTATTTTTGTTCTAGGAATTTCTCTCGTTTTGGATGCAAAGCCTGCTTTAGATCCGGCACTTTTAGAAGGCCTGGATATGAAGGGTGTCGATTCTTCGATGACCCCCGTGGGTCTCATCCCCTATACGCAAGAAACTTCCGAGAGATGGAATCGAACGATTGCGGAGCGGCATGGGCAAAACTCTCCTCAGCTAATTTTTCATATTCCAAGGTGGGTGAGCCTTTCAGAGAAATACTGGCAAAATCATTCACCCGCTGTTCATGCTAAGGCAGTTTTGTATCCTGCTTTAGTGAAAGTTTTTTCAAATCCTTCTTCTTATCTGATCTCTGGGTGGGATTCGTCTATGATTCATGATATTTTAATGGTTACACCAGATGCGGTAACTTCAGCCCCTTTTAAA
>JACPST010000058.1 GCA_016193165.1 Deltaproteobacteria bacterium | reverse complement strand
TTTATTTTATTGTGCTTGTGCTTTTGGCTGCTGTTTTAGGAGTGGGGCCTAAAATTTATGGTGCCAGACGCTGGCTGGATTTAGGATTTTTTCGCTTTCAACCCTCGGAGCTCATGAAAATAGGCATCGTTTTTATTTTAGCAAAATACTTTCATGATGACCATGTAGTTGGAGGCTATACGCTGAGGCGTTTGGTGGTTCCTTTCTTGATCTTAGGAGCTCCAGTATTGCTCATTTTGGCAGAGCCAGATTTGGGGACAGCGCTTCTGGTGTGTTTTGTGGCCTTTTCACTTTTTATGTTTGTAAAAATGAAATGGCAGTCTCTGCTCATTCTTTTTATGGTGGCTGTGTTAACTGTGCCTTTGGCCTATAAGTTTGTTTTAAAGGATTATCAAAGAGATCGTGTACGAACGTTTTTGGATCCGAGCCGGGATCCCAGAGGAAAAGGGTATCATGCTCTTCAGTCTATTGTGGCGGTCGGGTCTGGAAAAATTCGAGGGAAAGGGCATCTCAAAGGCTCCCAAACCCAACTGGCCTTTTTACCTGAGCAGCATACGGACTTTATTTTTTCTGTTTTTGCGGAAGAACATGGATTTATGGGAGTTCTCATTTTAATGATTGTCTATGCCATGATGATTTTGATGGGTCTTGAGATTTCTCGTCATGCCCGCGATAAATTTGGAGCACTTTTAGCCGTTGGAATAACGGCTATCTTTTTTTGGCAAAGCTTTGTGAACATTGGGATGGTGACCGGAATTTTGCCTGTGGTAGGCATTACTCTTCCTTTTTTCAGTTATGGGGGATCGTCGATTATTATTTCTTTTGTGGGAATTGGACTTTTATTATCTATTCATCTCCGGAGATTTATGTTTTAGGCTACTGAATTGAAAAAAATTTTGAGATTATCTAGAGATTGATCTCCAACCAGCTGTTTAAAAACTTTCCCATCTTTAAATACAATCAGCGTGGGGACTCCTCGAATGCCATATTGGGAAGGGGTGTTTGGATTTTCATCCACATCCATTTTTGTAAATTTGATTTTACCGGAAAATTCTTTGGAAAGTTGCTCAACTTTGGGAGCCAAGGCTTTACACGGTCCACACCATGTGGCCCAAAAATCAACAAGGGTGGGGGTGGAAGATTTTAATACTTCTGAATCAAATGTGTTGTCAGATACTTCTAATACGTTACCCATAAAAATTTCCTTTCTGTTTTGTCATCCTGAGCCGAAGGCGAAGGATCTATGCATTTATTAACATACGAATTTTATTTTTGACAACACTTTTAAGTTATCTTAGAACATTCACTTATGGCATTTGATAAAGAAAGAATTTCGAAGCGTATTGATGAAATTTTTCATCAAAGCATTGAAGTGAAGCTTGATTTTCTGAAAAAAAATAAGCCAAAGCTGCTGGAAGTAGTTGAGGTTGTGGCGCACGCTTTTAAATCAGGCCACAAACTTTTGGCATTTGGAAATGGAGGATCCGCCTGTGATACCCAGCACTTTGTTGGAGAATTTGTCAATCGCTTCATGCATGACAGACGGCCGCTTCCTGCCATTGCGCTGACAGCAGACATGTCGATTTTAACCAGTACGGCTAATGATTATAGTTATGAAGACGTATTTGTAAGACAGCTTTCCGCTCTGGGACAAAAAGGAGATATTGCCTTTGGGATTACCACGAGTGGCAACTCTGAAAATGTTGTGCGAGCGCTTAAAAAAGCACGTGACATGGGACTTGTGACGGTGGCTTTAACTGGCAATGAGGGTGGGAAAGTTGGGAAAATTGTAGAACACCATATCAATGTAGGACTTGGCAAAACACCTCGCATCCAAGAGACTCACATTGTTGTCTGTCACCTCATTGCGGAGATGATTGATAATATATTGTTTGATCTCCCGTATGTCGGCCATTCTTAGCAGGCTGTTGAAAAAGGCTCATCTGCGTCGTTGCCATCGTCGGCTCTCCTTCGACGTACCGCTCAACTACGCCGGAAGCCGTGCTCCTCAGGCGCCTAGCATCTGAACCTTTTTGAATAGCCTAAAAATTGAACTATACTTTTAGCTGATAACTAAATGTCTTTTCACTTCGCCATTGGTTGTGTGTTCGGCATAATAATCTCAAATTCTCAAGAGTGGAATTCCCACCCAATCCCCACGGATGCACATGGTCCAGTTCCAAAAAATTTCTCTCTCCACACTTTTTTCCTTCAGAGCTTGTGTAGGAACATTGTCCTTGATCTCTCTTCCAAATAACTTGTTTTATTTTTTCTGGAACATATCTTGACCTTATAGTGTCAGAAAGAGCTAAGGGCATCTCTAAAAATGCCCCTTGCTCTTTCTGACTGACTTCTTTTTTAATCAGTTGACCCCTCTGTATTTTTCTCTCCGGATCTTTTTTCTCTAACAATAGCTCTAAAGCATCGTCGAGAATATCTTCAAGCTTTCCTTGGGGATACTTGTGTCTTAGAATTTCTTTCGCTCTTTGAATCTTTTTTGTAAGTTCTTCTGAAGCACTAAATTCAACCTTAAATCTTTTGGGTGCCAGTGGCTTCATTGCCTCCTTTTTAACCAAAGTACTCGTTCCGGAACGAGTTAAATTTTGTGCAGTTTGAGTTGGTAGTTTTCTAATAGTATCTTTGACTTCTTCTGTAGAAGGAAAGAGAGTGGCTACCAACTGTTCTGTCTCTCGTTTTGTTTTATGCTCAACTTCTTTAAATATTTTCTCTTTATTTTGAGAAGTAAGATGAGGAGCAATGAGTTTTAAAGTTGTAAGGGTTGCTTTGTTATCTTCTAAAAGATTAATAACTTCTGGAGAAGTATGAACAAGTCTTGCAGCTTGGATTCTTAAAAAGGCTTCCGATTCTGAATAATGGTATTTTTCAACACAATAGGAGAAGAGACTGGAGTAGCCCTCATCTGCATAGAGTTTTCTTCTGTCTATTTCAGCTAAATGAGCTATCACATGAGCCGTTGCTTCTTTTTCTTCTCTGACTAAAACGCCAAATTTCTCTAAGAGTTCTTTATCTTTTAAGTTTGAAATTTCGTTCATGAAATACCTCCCATAAAAAGTGATGAAACACTTTACCAAATAGATAAATTAAGTCAAATTCCGTATATTAAATTACTTAATAATATCATATAGTTATACTATTTTTAAATGTGAAATTTTGAGGTTTAACGAACTATTTTTCAGTTTTTAACAAAAGCGATGAAAAGAGTTAGATTTAATAGCTAAAGGGAATTTAATTTGCTTTTAGAGCTGGTTCAAAAAGGCCGTGTAAATAATTGCTAAAAAAGGTGCCTAAAAAAAATTAAACTATCGAAGTTGAAAGCGATGTTTTCAGCAATGAAAATGAGCTGCAGAATTTGACCTAATCCCATTAAAGCTGTACAGTTTTAATGTAGATGAATCTTGAAAGCATATTCTTATATTTTACAAGTGCGACATTGCAGGGAACTGCGGCGCTCGCAGCGGTTAGCGCAGCCATATATGTATTTTACAGTCAAGGACTTCGAGAGGATAAAAGAGCTTGTAAATACAGGGAACTGAAAGAACTATGGAGGATTTCAAGGGAAAAAATGTTCTTAGGGGTATCCGAAGATATTGAAGTACAAATAAGCTCTATTGGCATTACTCTTCTTGAAATAGATGAATTCAAGAGAAGGATTCGTGATTCATTTTCAAATCAGAAATCGCCCGACGTTGTAAATGGTGTATTGAACAAAGCGAATAAAATTAGAGCATTTTTCAATGTTTTAGATAAATCCCACATAGCTAATCGTAAAGTTGTCTTTGCTGTCTTAAAACACCAAGTCATTTTTATTTTCCTCTCAGCTCTAATATTGCTTTTGGGAAAATTTTTGGGCGCATGTCTTTCATATTTTGTCCTTGTAGCCCTATTTTTTTATTTATGCTTTATTTTATATAGAACCTATCAAGCTTGTAAAAATATGTTGGCATCTAGAGATAAGATCGAAGAAAATTCAAAGATATAATATGAAAGTGTCGGCTATCGATGTTCGGCTTAATCCCTTGGAACATTCGTTCGAATTACAGAAATAATTTTTGGCATATCTTCGAGAGTGGATTTGACGACATCGTCAATCACTTGTCGCCCCATCCAGCCAGGATCGACATAATTTTCATAATGAACAAATGTTTTGTTATTGGCTAAGGGAGTCAGTGTCCATGAGCCATAGATATCTTCATTAGAATTTGGATAAGTTTTCGTATCAAACACAGAGCTTCCCCAGAAATTTTTGGTGGTGGGAGAGGGGACTTCTAAAAGCCATGAGCCTGAGATATTTTTATAATTTTTCTCATCATATTGAATCCAATAGACATGGATTATTTCTGTTTGGGGATCTTGAAAAGTAGAAAGTAAAAGCGTGTAGTGATTGTCGGGAAGCCAAGGAAGATTTAAAGAAAATTGGACAATGTCTGTTTCGGCCTGGCTGACAGAGACTCCAAATTTTCTTTGCTTGCCCATCACAAAGTTTAAAGAACTTTGATTTGTATGATGAAGGACTTGGCTTTTATACATCCGGGGCATGAACATCGAAGTATATTGGGCATAATCGGCAATGGGGACTAAAACTTTCTGAGGAAGTGAGTCGAGCGTAGTTTCCATGACATACATGACACAGTTTTCATTGGGATTTTGAGCAAGCTTAAATTGCACGGTAGAATCGGTTTGAGATGTATACCAGGTGTCCACCGTATAGTTTCCCACGGTTTTTTGGGCCATAACAGCGGATAGGCCAAAAATAAATGCTAGAAAGAAAGGGATCATCAGCTTCAAAACGCAAGCTTTATACCACGTGATTTTTAGGAGGCAAGTTTTTTAAGTTCTTCTTTGTTCTCTTCGAGGTGTTCTTTAGGGGCATGCTTTTTGGCATGTTTTTGAGAGCGATCTTCCAAGACTTGAAGAAACGCAGGAAGGACGGTGACAGAGGTGATTAAGCACAGTCCCATTCCAATGACAGCCACAAGGCCTATGCTCTGTAAACCCTTATGATAAGCAAATAAGAGAGATCCAAATCCAATCATGGTAGTTGTAGAAGAAAGAAAAATAGCTCCTCCTGTGCTTTTTAAGACAAATGGCAAAGATCCTGCTCCCAATTCCTTATAGCGATGGAGAATATAGACCCCGTTGGCAATCCCCAGTCCTAAAAGGATCGTAAAGACGACCGCGTTCATAAAATTGAGTCTCATTTCTAAAATAGACATTGTGCCTAAGAGGCATAAAATGGCTATGGCCAAAGGCAAACAGATCAGTAAGACTGTGCGAATATTTTTAAGATCAATCCATAAAAATAAAAAGATGGCTAGAGCGCTAAAAAGAAGGGTGTAGGGGAGCTCTTTTTTGATGAGAGACAAAATGTCTGAATAAATCACGGCTTCGCTTGCGATCCGAACACCAAAATCTTTAGCTCTGTTTTGAAACTCCCGAATTTCTTCCGCGTAGCGAATGGAAAAATGAAGAGAAAAGATCCTGTGTGTCCATGAATGGGATTAAATTGTTGTTGAAGGTGCGTGGGCAGATCCTTCATGGAGAAGGGTTTTACCTCAGCCCATCGTTTCAAATCTTTTAACTTTTGTGCTTCTTCACCTTCGAGAAAACGTAAAAGTGGGTCGCTTGCAATTTCTCCAAGCTTTCGAATGTCTGGAATTTTCTCCTCTTGGTACTTAGGCACATAAGAATAAAGTGAAAGAACGGAGCTGATGGTAGATTTTGGATTTTCTTTCTTAAGTTTATTTACAATTTCGGAAATCTTAGGGATATCTTCTAATTGAGGAACATAGACGATCGCCGGAGAAAGAGAAACTCCAAAGGCATCGCTGATTTGATCTTGAAGCGCGAGTGTTCCATTTTTATCCGCAACCAATTTTCTAAAATTATAATCAAATTTGATGTGGCGTAGTTCACCTAAAGACACAAGGCCTATCATGCCCGCGATAAGAAGGGTGGCATAGGGTTTGGGATATTTTTTAGGGGTGAGCAAAAAATCTTCTAGGGTGGGAACGATCATGAGTTTGTGTTTCAGAGGAATAAATTTTTCGCGCATGACGAGCAAGGCAGGCAATAAGAGATAGGTGTTCAACATACAAATGAGGATTCCGCCTCCACAAATCCAGCCCAGTTGTGAAATTCCGGTAAATTCCATAGGAATGAGAACTAAAAATGCAACGGCAGTTGTAAGCCCTGCTAAAATGAGAGGTTTCCCTGTTGAAGAATGAATGACGTGAATGGCTTTTTCAAAAGAGTGATGTTTGCGTCTTTCTTCCAAATAACGAAGATAAAGATGAATTCCAAAATCAATTCCCATTCCAGATAAGATTCCGACTAAAACAGCGGTGACGATGTTTAAGTATCCAAGGGTCAGGGTAGTGATGGCCAAAGAATAAAGAATAGAAATTATTAAAGGGATTCCAATAAAAATAGAAGCTGTTATTTGGCGAGTGTAGAGGGCCAAAAGAAGAAAAATTCCAATCAGAGAAACAAGTGTGGTGCGTTTTAAATCCTTAAACATAAATTCTGTTTCTTCAATGCGAGTGACATAGCGACCGGTGTGTCTAATCTTTAAATCTGGGTCGAAAGACTTAGGATTGAGTTGGGCAATGGTCATTTTAGTTTTTGAGAGAAGCGTTTTGCAAAACTCAAGGCTTCCCGCAAATCCATTGGGCTTGATGAGCACGACCAAACGAGTGGGATTTTTGGTGATGTAATAGTCTTTAATTTCAGCGGTGGAATATTTATTTTTGATATCATCGATATTAAATTCTTTTTTTTCTTCGAGAAGATCAATATAGAAGGGGTTCATTTTATTGCGTTCATAGTCAATCTTATCTTTAAGTCTTTGAGCCAAAATTTTTAAATCTTCTTTTTCAATGTAGAGAAGATTTCGATCTTCAAAAAACTTTTTATCAAACTTGTAATCGACATAATTGACTTCTGGTATTTTTCTAAGTTCCGGCACGAGGGCTTCAATGAATTGCTTTGATTTTTCAATATTTCCCCCCTCCAGAACCACCATGAGGTAGCCTTCCCCTCCCACATGGTCTCGGATGACATTGAGGTCTTTGACAGATGTGGAGTTGGGAGGCAAAAGATCAATAAAATCCCCTTTGGAGCCTAAATGGGATGTGATGGTGCCTGCCACCATGGTGAGAACAGCAGTGAGAATAAGAATGATATGGCTATACCTGAGGGTAAAGTCACTGATACGACTGTAAACAGACTTCATAAAAATCCTATAAAATCAATGGCTTACATAAAACCATTTTTGTTGACGATTCATTCACTAATCGGCATATTTAGAGTAAAGTATTAATTTATGTTTAAGGTCATTTTTATTGGGTTATTTTTCTTATTTTTTTCTTTTCAAGCTTTGGCGGAAAAGAAAATGAGCCTGACGCTTTCTGAAAGCATTGGGCGGGCGCTGGACGCTAATGATGAAATTAAAATGAAGGATGAAGATGTCCACACTGCTGAAGGACGTCTGGCTGAAATTAAATCTCTTTTATATCCCACGATTCAAATGACGACCTTAGCCATTCCGATTTATAAAGAAATAGGAGATGCTTTGACATCGGTAGATGATAAAAATGAATGGGGGGCATGGCTTAAAAGCACAACAACGATTTTTCAACCTCTCTATGGATTTCGAAAAGAAAAATATTTTAAGCTTGCGGGTGAAAAGGGGATTGAAGCGGAAAAAGAACAACGTCAGATGAAAAAAGCTGAAGTCATTTTTGATGTGAAACAATATTACTACAGCGCCCAGGCTGCTTATGACGCGATGAAACAGTTGGATGAGACCGAAGAAAAATTACAAGGGGTCATTAAGCGTGTGGATGAGCTTTTAAAAATGGAATCGGGAGAAGTTCGAAAACAAGATGCCTATAAGCTGAAAGCCCTTCATCAAGAGCTCAAACAAAAAAAGGAATTTGTGATTAAAGGGTCGAAGTTAGCCGCGGCAGCCGTGGCTTTTAAGGCAGGAATCTCTTCGGAGACAGAGTTTGATATTCAAGATAAAAACTTAAAAAAAGAAGACTTTGTCTTGAAATCTTTGGAATTTTATCAAAATTTAGCGATGGAAAATCGTCCAGAGATGAAGGCATTGAAAGCAGGTATTACCGCCCGGCATGCTTTGATCGATGGAGAAAGAACAAATCGCCTTCCTCTCTTTTTCTTGGGGGGCCTTGTGGATTTGGCTGATACTCCCAATGACATTCGGCCGCGTCAAGGTTCTCCCTACGCGTATGATCCTTATAACAGCTCCAACGTGGGATTGGGGCTCGGGTTTCGGTGGAATTTAGATGTTTGGAAAGTGAATGCCAAAATTAAGTCCCTAAAAGCCGAGTATTACAAGCTGGTCCATCAGAAAGATTTTGCCGAAAAAGGAATTCCCCTCGAAGTTAAGAAAGCCTACTTGGAATATAAAGAAGCGCTTGCCAATATTGGACATGCTTCAGAGCAACTCAGTCATTCTAAGAAATGGTTTTTACAATCCGCAGTGGCGTGGGGATTTGGTGTTGGAGATACCCGGGAAGTTTTAGAATCTGTAATTTTTAAAGGTCTTTCAGACAAAAACTATTTTGAAGCGATGCTCAATCATAACATTGCCATTGGCGCTCTCTCCAAAGCCACCGGTACTGAGCTTCTTTCTCATTTGAAATATTAATATTCTTTATTGGATCTCTGCAGCCTGCACGGGTCATTTTTTTTCAGGGGCTTCAGACGCTGGTTTTTTGTCATCACTTGGAGCAGGGCCTGCGAGTTGTGGCGGTTTGGCGATAACTTTAATCGAAGAGACCATTTTATTGAGCTCTGCCGCAAAAAGACTATGGCGGCTTCTGGAGACACTGTAGGTGACAAGGATGGCCACTCCATTTTTTACCGTCGTTAAATAGCGTGTGTAGAAATTCTTGAGTTCACTGCTAATGTGAATGGCATCTACCCATTGGGTTTGTGCGATTTCTTTATATTTAATCAAATTGACTTTAGATGTAAAGGTTTGGCCACTGGGATCTGAGACTTTTTTAGTTTTTTTAAGATAAGTGTAATAGGCTTTGAGGTTGTCATCGGGGCCTGGAATTTTGGCCGCGATAATAATAATCGCGTCTGTTTTTTTGATATCCGAGATAGGGCGGCAGACATATTCTGTTCCATCCATCTGGCAATCCCACTGATCTGAAAGTTCAAAAGAAATAAATTCTGTCTTAAAAGTCTTCGTTTTAACGACTGTTTTTGCTTGAAGGCAGAAACTAGTCGTGATCATCCCCCCTAAAATGACTAAGCCCAAAAGTTTTAATGAATTTCTCATAATTTCCCCATTTGATCCTCCAATCGGGTCGGAGGATGACACTATTAGAATACCATATTACATTAAGCTTTTCATCTTGGAACATATCCTGGAGCGGAGTTTTCTAAAGCGCCTTTGGGCATAAAACCAGAAAACAAAGTATCAAAATTAAAGTACTCCATGTCAGAGACAGAAACAGAAGCATCTGCGGTTGCGATATCTCTGGAAGTGCCTGAGTTTTCCACGGAAGAAGATTCGCCGGGAATGGTTTTCATAGCTTCTTCTGAAGACTTCCCCTGAGAAGCCATTTGAGCAACTTCACTTTGCATTTGTTTTAATTGATCTTTCGAAATACCGAAGGATTCTGGATTGGCGATGAGTTTTCCCGAGTCATATCCCTTGGTTTTAAGTTGATCGAGGAGTTGCTTGGCAGCGGCTTCTTGTTCTTTAATGGAGTTTCTTAAATCATCAACGCGGATCGTAGGCGTAGGAGTTTCTTCTGGTTGTAGGACAGGAACGGTAGCTTCAGGGGGCATCAGGGATGCGTCTATACGCGCATCCATATCTTTTGCTTGATCCAAACTTAACCCGGCCATAGTGAAAGATGTGAGTGAAGCTACAGAAGCTAAAGCTGCTTTGACACAAGCTATACCCGATACCCCGCACGCGCCCCAATAAACGATAGCGGCTGCCAGAGTAATTCCACCGCTTGCCGCGCTTTGTCCGGCTGACGCGTATTGAGCGGTTTTTGGATCGGCGGCATAAAGTTTAAAAGAAAGAACCAAAGCTAAAATGATAAGGGTGAGGCGTTTCATTAGAGTACCTCCTCTTTAAGCTCATGAGCTTTTTTCTGATAAGCCTGACTTACACGGGTAAAGAGGCTTGGGCTATTTTTTCCAAGCAAAAGCCCTTTGGTTTCTTTCTTTGTTTGAGGAGCTTGCATAGAGGCAATCAAAAATCCATTTTCATCCGTGGGGACTTGTTGGTCTTTCATCCATGAAGGAATAAATTGGCTGATATCAAAGTTCGTGTTTTCATTGCCCGAAGGACTTCCGCCGTTGGACACATAAGATCCGGCACTTTCTCGGCCGCTTGCGCTTCCACCCGAAGCACTTCCAAAAGATTGGTCATCAGAATATCCACCCCCAAAATCGGATTCTGATTTTTCACCCATAGGAGAAGCTCCTCTTGCTGAAAGACCGCTGGAACTTAAAAAATCAGGAGAGTGGCCGCTTCTTGAACCTGAGTTTCCACGAGCGGCATTGGCGCCATCTTTTGAAATGACGGACGCTTGAGCAGGTTTAGGCAGCCGGTTTGGATCAAATCCTTCTGGTCCTGTGGGACGAAGATCTGGAGGAATAGGAAGAGGGCGATTATCTCTTTCGGGTCTGGGAGGAACATACCCCACGCATTTTGTGGGATCTTGTCGGCATGCTTTCATTTCATTGTCGAGCTTTCTATTGTTTTCGTATTGAAAAGCTCCCATGGTAAACATTGCGGCACTTCCTAAAAGGCTTGCCCCCATGCCCATATAATTTCCCCATTTGTTGCTGCCAGCTCGTTTTGCGGCATTTTCTTGGCTTTTGAGTTCTGCTTTTGCATCTTCAATTTTTCTTATCAGGTTAGAAGGTATTCTATTCTTCGGATCCTTTTTAAGTTTGGCCAAAGAGGCTTCCATGTCTGCGATATTGGATTTATTATCTTCTATGGCTTCTAAGTTTTTACTCTGTACCGCGCTATATTGCCCAGCTAAGTTTCCATAACTTGCGGCATTGATGAGTGTTCCAGCGCCCCCTAATCCACTGGCGGTAGCCATAATAACACCTGCTGTTTTAGGGCTTTTTGTTAGAGTAGAAGCGCTTTGGCTGATGGCTCCCATTTGCTGCATTCCATCACTCATCATATTTTGTTTTTGGCTTTTTACATATTCAGGATCAAGGTCAATGTGACCTGTTGTAAAAGTTCCATTACCTGCTTCGCCAGCATTCCATGTTTCTTGACCAAAATATCCTTTGTATCCAGAAGCTTCCGCATTTCGTCTGGCTCTCACTTCTTCTTCGTGACGAGATCTTCTTTCTTCTCCTTGTCGGATGGCTTCTTGAGCTCTGGGGTCATCGATAGGAAGATTATAGGAAACATTTCCTTGAGCATCTATACTGACACCTGATGTGTCGGTGTGAGATTGTTCATGTTGGGCTTTTAAAGATAAGGGCAGGGTTACGATTGCACTGATTACGACTAAAATTTTTAATGTATTTTTCATCTTTTATTTCCCCCTTGTTACCCATATAGATTGCAAAGGAGATGCC
>JACPST010000057.1 GCA_016193165.1 Deltaproteobacteria bacterium | reverse complement strand
GAATGGGCTTATGGAGTGTCAGAGAGTGCCCTGTGGTCGAACGTTCTTGGGAAGGAGCCACTACGGTGACTTTTCCCAAACGCTTGAGACTTTCAGCCAACGCTTGAATGCCTGGAGATAAAATACCATCATCGTTCGTAACCAGGATATTAGGCATTTTATTATTTTGTTGGCAGCAGCTTTGGAGTCGTACCGTATTTTCGGATACGTTTTTTGCGCTTTTGTCCCCTCTTCGAGCCTTTTCGAAGTCTTTTAATTTCTGTTTGTCTTGTAGGTGATGACATATTAAACTTAGCTATAACTGAATTTATTTTTTATTGCAAGGGAGGACACCATGGATGCTAAAAATTTAAGTGAACAGGGAAAAATATTTCTACAGCATATTCTTTCGACAGGAGAAAAGTGGCTTGCCGAAGAAGTCAAAAAAATGTGTGACGCTTCTAGTGATGAGGCGGATTTTTTGGAAGAAGTGACTTTGTATTTGACGCGGTTAGAACTCAAAGTAAAAGCTTTAAAAGAAGAGTCTGAAAAAATTATTTCTCTATAGCAGATCCTGTCGGATAACGATCTCTTGAAAACGCTCCGCGCTCCATATCTTTATTCTGACTGGCAGCTTTTTCAGGACACGTACTTTTACATTTGTGATAAGAAGCCCAAGCGTGTCCTCGATCCACTTCACTTCGGCTCTTTCTCAAAAGACCATCTCTTTCCTGGGCACAGCTTTGATAGCACGCCCTTTCATGGTTTAATGGGGTTAATCTTATCGACTTCTTTGGCTGTTTCTTCATCTCTTGTGACTTGTGAGTGAGCACTTTTGGATGCAGACACCAACGTCAGTGCACAAATCATAAGACTTATGAAAAAAAACCAAAGCGTATATGATTTCATACCTAATACCCCCGCCCTTTTTGAAAGATTAAAATTTCATTAAAAAATAACATTTTTTTCTCTACCCACCGACGTACAACAAGAGCTTCAACATTAATCCCATTATACCATGCAAATTTAAAAGTCCAAAATTTTCTTTTAGAGGAGCTTCGGAGGAAAAGTATGTTTTTTTCGACTTAAAATAGGGTTCCCGAAAGGAAAAAGCCACTGCGGAATCGCCCCGCCCTTTGGATCTTTCAAATAAAAGAACTCTTTCCTGCCCATCCAGCGTAGGAAGGATACCGCACCTTTTAAATCCAAGACCGGTGTACAACAACAATTGGGTTCTTGTTTAAAAATCCTGATCCATTCTTTTTGGGTTCTGGTTTTAAAAACAGCCTGAAGTTTTCGTTTCATCTGTTTTAGTTTTTGATCTGAACAGCGTGCCAAAGATCGAGTGGGGAATCCAGGTTCATCGGTCAGAGGAATCCACGACTCAAATTCTTTTTTTTCAATCACACGACAAAACTCTTTCCAAAACTTTGGTTCAATGGCCGCCAATGCCATGCTTCGATCATCTTGGGTTTGGTAGATCCTATAATTAGGATATTTCCCGGTCATGCGGTCTTCTTCTTGATAGAGCTCTTCTCCCGTTACAAAAAATTTTCCTAAGACCATCATGAGAAGGACCATGGTGCCTGGCAGCATCGCACTATCAATAAAGCACCCTTTCTTCGTTTTCCGTCGAAGATAGAGCGCTGAAAGAAGTGAAATCGCGGGCAAAAGACTTCCTCCCACGATATCCGCAAGCTGCGTAGGAAGCAGTGGACGCTTTTTTCTTCGGTCAGATGCTCCTTCTAATACCCCTGTCATTGCAATATAATTTAAGTCATGGCCGGCTGCTTCATGCCATGGACCTTTTTGTCCATAGCCTGAAATGGCACAATAAATGAGTTTAGAATTGATGCGAGAAAGCGTTGGGTAATCGAGCCCCAAGCGCTTCATGACTCCTGGGCGAAAATTTTCAACCACAATATCTGCTTTTTTGACAAGCTTTAAAAAATGGCTTTTCCCTGCTTCAGATTTTAAATCCAGAGTCAAACTTTTCTTATTGCGATTAAGCATCATAAAATAAGAGCTCATTCCATGAGAAAAAGGAGGAATTTGGCGGTTTAAATCTCCATGGGGATCTTTCTCTATTTTTAAAACCTCTGCCCCAAGATCTGCCAACATGAGCGTACACAAAGGCCCGGGCAGAAGATGACTTAAATCCAAAATGCGGATTCCTGAAAGTGGAAGCGGTGACATAAAATCTTATTTTGTATAACAAAAATTGTCACTTGCAAGCCATAAGTTTTAACCCTCCTCTTCTAACCCTTTGAAATCATTAGATTCCAAAAATGGCACGCTCTTTGCTCTATTTTATGACTAGGTGCCGCGGCACTAGAGGAGTCTTTATGAAGAAAAATTTTATTCGGATAGCGATGGTCAGTGGGGTTAGCGCGCTTTTACTCAATGGATGCGGGATGGCATCTAGAGATAATCCAGCCAAGGATGATGCTTCCTCAACTCCTCCCCAAATTCAAACGGAAGCAACTCCTCCCGTCGTTATAGAAAAACCTGTTGCCCTTATTCTTCCCACTTTAGAACCCTTTGATCTCATGGTTCATCGTGTGAAAGATACCGTCACGATTAAAATTAAAAAATCCGTAGAGTTGCCTCAAGAAATTAAAGATCACCGCCTTGTCATTAAGCGGCATCAAATTGGAGAAGAAGACGCTAAAATTCGCTATACCGTTCACATCGATGTTCCCCTGAACGATCATCCCAAAGCTGTAATCGAAAGAGTGTTTGACGCAAAGACCTCTCTGCATAGTGAGTATCCCCTCACTCGTATTAATTACGACGATAAAGCTAACATTATTGCCATGCAGTCCGATAACAACATCAATGGACATGACGAGCTGTTAGGAAAATATGACCCCCGAACCAATAAGCAACTTTTAAGAAGAATTGTCGTAGAACAACATGATTACGATGTGAAAAAAGAAGATGAAAGCTGGAGCGCAACGATCACAGATTCTGAAAGAAGAGAACTTCGAAAACTTCGCAAAGAAAGACGCGGGGAAAAGGAGCAAATTGAAGAAGAACAAGAACGACTCTTTGCCTCTACTCTTTATGCTCCAGAAATCCAAGCTTATTTAAGAGAACACGAACTTGAGTGGCTGACCCCTCAAGATATTACTTCTATAACTACTTATATAAGCATTTCAGCAAGTGACCAACTTATTGAATTTATTGATGAATCTGAAGACTCCGACTAATTAACATCCTTCTCATTAAACCTCTCATCTTTTAAATCGTCTTAACCGATAAGGGAATTAAAGGGGGTAAATCATGACGAAACATACAAAAGCTGTTTCAAAGTCAGAGATACCAACCACATTGCCTGTACTGCCGATCTTAAGTGTGGTGGTTTTTCCCTTTGCGATTGTGCAACTTTTGGTGCGAAGGGATAAGAATATTAAACTTTTGCGCTCCATTAAAAGCACAGACAATATTATTGCCCTGGTGGCGCCCAAAGATCCTTCTGCCACGGACCCTAAAGTTTCTGAACTCAATGAGTATGGAGTCGCCGCTAAAATCGTGAATAAAGTAGATTTGGCTGAAGACTCTTCTCAAATTGTCCTACAAGGGATTTGCCGAATTCGAGTTAAAAAATATACCCAAGAAGACCCCTTCTATATCGCAGACATTACAGAGGTCTCTGAAAAAGAACAAAGCGATCTTGAAACCAAAGTACTCCTTGAAAATTTGATTGAACTCTTTAATCGCTTCGTCAGTGGCAACCCCAGATACAGCGAAGAGATTATTCGAATTGTTGAGATGAATATTGATGAAGGCCCAAGTGTGATCTCCGATCTTATTGCTTCCTACGTTAACTTTAAGATCGAAGAAAAACAGCAAATTCTGGAACATTTAGATGTCAAGGCTCGGATGAGAAAGTTGATCGATCTGCTCAACAAAGAAATTGAGTTCTCTAAAGTTGAAACGGATATCCAATCCAAAGCCAAACAAGAAATGGAACACTCTCAAAGGGAGTACTATTTAAGACGGCAATTAGATGAGATTAAAAAAGAACTGGGTGAGGATGATCAGTCCAATACGGATCTTTTAGAGCTGAAACAAAAATTAAGAACGAAGAAATTTCCAAAGGATGTCCGAGAGATTGTCAATAAAGAACTTTCTCGTTTGGAAAGACTTTCGACCGCGGCGGCCGATTATCATGTCATTCGAACCTATATTGATTGGCTCGTGGAACTTCCTTGGGAAGAAGCGAGCCCTGACACCTTAGATATTCAAAAAGCCAAAAAAATTCTAGATGAAGACCATCATGCGCTGACCAAAGTCAAAGAGAGAATCTTAGAATATCTAGCAGTGCTCAAACTTAAAAAAGATTTAAAAGGCCCGATTCTTTGCTTGGTAGGCCCTCCAGGAGTTGGAAAAACTTCTCTCGGTCAATCCATTGCCAGAGCTTTAGGTCGAAAATTTGTGCGGATTTCTTTGGGAGGCGTACGAGATGAAGCAGAAATCCGAGGGCATCGACGAACCTACGTAGGCGCCCTTCCTGGCCGAATCATTCAAGGGATTAAAAAAGCAGGAAGTAAAAATCCTCTCTTTATGATTGACGAAGTCGATAAAATCAGTGGAGAGCGAGGAGATCCTTCTTCTGCTTTACTTGAGGTTTTAGATCCTGCTCAGAATAACTCTTTTAAAGATAACTACATTGAAACGCCTTTTGATCTGAGCCAAGTCATGTTTATTACAACGGCAAACCTCTTGGATCCCATCGCGGAGCCTTTAAAAGACAGAATGGAAGTTATTAAAATTCCTGGCTACACGCTGGAAGAAAAAATTGTCATTGCCTTAAATCACCTAGTTCCAAGGCAATTGTCTGATCATGGACTCACTCGAGAGCAAATGCATTTTACAGAAGAAGCGCTCAAAGAAATGATTAAAGGCTACACCCGAGAGGCTGGTGTGAGAAATCTCGAACGAGAAATTGCCC
>JACPST010000056.1 GCA_016193165.1 Deltaproteobacteria bacterium | reverse complement strand
TGTTGTGCTTACCGTGAATAGTCTCGACAATGATCATTTAAGCAATGCGAATCTTCTTCGGTGGACAGGATACTGGATTGCTTTTTCCCAAGGGATGTGGTTTTTGACTTCAAAAAAATCGTGGAATTATTTGCATGCAAAGTATGATCAAGCCAAAGCATTCTTGAGTACGAAAATCAGTGCTTGTGAACGTTTGTTGGATCGTCCTTAAAGAGTTTCGAAGATTCTAGGTCAAACGCAGTCCCCACGATATATTTTTCATAGCCATAGACAAAAATGTAGTGAGTAACAAGGTTTGTGACAAACCCATACCCAATGCCAAAGAGAAATTCTTGCCGGTCGGTTCGAATCATGCCCCTGTTTCTTAAAGCTTGGTAGCTTGCAATCCAAAAAGGAGTTGTGAAAATCAAAGCTGTGCTTCGTCGATAAAGAAACTGTGTGGCATTAAAGCTGCCACGACAAAGATTATGCATTATAAACCCATTCCAAAAATAAGGCTCGTTCATGCTTGTCCAAATGCCCCAGCTTTTTGTGGCCAGCTTTTCTCCAAAAACTTTGGATAGAGACCAAAGCGTGGCTTGATTGAAAGCCAAAATACATTTTTGTATAAATCCAATTCTTTGCGGCGTCAGATTCATCGTATTTAAAGTGGCCTGATACGTGGCACGAATCTTTGCTTCTAAAAGTGCTTCGAGTTCAGCTTTGGCCTGCGGACTTGAAGCGGTACCTGAAAGTGTTTCAATATGACTGGCCCATTTTGCTTTGAGTCTGACCACATTTTTTTCAATGTCCAGAGATTCGAGTGTGGGGGATTTGCGCGGAGCAGAAGAAAGATTAAACTTTTGAATTTTTGCTGACAGCTCGTCTTGAATTTCTTTTATGTCTCCATGAATAAGTTTAGCCAATTCATGTTTTTGTCCTTCATTGAACCGGGCAAACACGAGATTGTCCATTCCAGATTCGGTTACATAATATTGTAAAATGGCGTTATATTCTTTTTCTAGGAATTGAAGATTTACCGCTGTGTTAATGGTTCCTAAAATTTGATTTCCAACGATGCGTTCCAAGAAATTTTTTTGAAGCCATAAAGAATGTTTTTCATCGAAAGGTTCATTGATCAAAATGGCATGGTCGCTGCTGAGTCTTTCTCTCGCGTTTCCTGTGACGACTTCTACAATGACATCTGCTGGACTTCTCCAGCCGGGTTGAAGAGGCCGAAAGAGAAGCTCAGTTGCGACAACGGTAGCCGTATCTCCTCCCAATTGCGCAAAAGCACGTTTAAAATATTTTCCTGTGGCTTTAAATTGAAAGAGTCCTTCTTCAGCTGGTAAAAGTGTTTTTAGGGTTCTGGCCACAGAAGGAGATTCAGGGACGATACCAGAAGAAAGAAGTTTCTTCAGAAGATATCCAACCCAAGAGGTATTTTTATAGTGAAAGTAACAGTATTTTTCAGCCAAAACAGAAAAAGGTTTTTTTAAAAGCTTCGGAAGAACCAGTGTCACAAAAGTAGCTCCAACGGTAATCCCCCCAATCCACTTCAGCGCAGTGCGCGTTTCATCTTCTTTTTGTGATTCTGGGAATGGTGTGTCTGGCACCAAGGTGTCTGACACCTTGGTGTCAGACACTACAAATGAAAATTCTACATTTTGGACAAGGGCTGTGTATTTTTCATTAAAGGTTTCAACAAGCGCTGAAAATTTTTGAGCATAGTGGAGTTTGAGTTCTTGAAGTTCTGAAGAGTCTTCCACCTTTGCAAGCGTTTGAGAGAGTTCTTCAACCGTACTTTGTTCCCAGTTTAGCGTTTCTAATTCTTTGGGAATCAAAAGGCGTGTTTTACGCAGTCGTTCTAAATCCTGGTGGAGATCTTCATAATAGTGTTGGAGTTCTTGTTTGAGGTCATCGACCAAGCGTGCAAGTTCAGAAGCTTGAGGTCCTAAAATGGCTTGATGGACAGCGAGCGAAATGAGCTGAGCCTTTAGGATGTCTTGGACATCCTTAAAGTCCATTTGAACCATTTCAGCTTCTTTGCGGCTAAATTTTAAAAGAAGCGTTTCTTCTTGAAGATCGTCGTTATGTTGCGGAACGATTTCTTCTAATGGGCATGTCTCGGGATCCAGAGGAATAAAGAAAAGGGGGATTGGAGAATGAAATCCAAATTGGTAAAGATCAATGAGACGCAAAACAAAAAAACCTGATTCTTTAAGGGGAGTAATAAAAAGATAGTTTTTCGAAAGAGAAATGTTTTGGCTTGCGATGGGAAGAGTATGTGTTTCTCCCGTTTTGGCATTGAGGAGTGTGATGCCTTCCTTCCCCTGGGCTAAAATGCGATAGAGAGTTGGGATATTGTCTTGCCGGGCGATGAGGCTCTTTTCATCCCAGATACGGCCTTCGATCTGATAGGGGGGATAAACCTTGTCCCAGCGTTGTCCTGCAATATGAAAAGAGTCATTTTCCTGAGCAAATACAAAGGGTTGCCAGCAGAGGGCAGTCATAAACACATAAACTGCTAATTGTGGAAACTTCAAACGTTGGTTTCTCCCAAACGGGTCACCTGTTTACACGATTTTATGAAATCAATCAAGAACATCCTGATGTGGCTCCACACGAGTTACATTTGAGGCAGGCGCCATTTCTAACCATCGTAAATTGTCCGCACTCTCGGCAGGAGTCCCCCTCATAGCCTTGGAGTTGAGCTATGGTTCGGTTCTCTGTTGTTATAGACTCATGGCCATTAAGCGCAATGCTCCCACCATCGTCTGTTGCGGATTGGGGTATAAAAAAGAAGGGTTTTTCCAG
>JACPST010000041.1 GCA_016193165.1 Deltaproteobacteria bacterium | reverse complement strand
GAGCTTCCATAGAGATCCAGCCATTTAAGGTTTGATCCAGGTAGACAGAAACTTTGTCTAAAAGGACTTGTTCTTTTGCGGCTTCTTGTGGATCGCCAAAAAAGAGGATATCCACTAAAAGCTGATGGCTATTTGCAGGTCTATCGGCAGAGGGCGCGAAAGTGGCATCCATATCACCAACTTCTCTTTTTAATTTTTGCCATAAGATGTCATCACTATAAATATAATCTTTCCAGTACTCAGCCAATTCTCTTCTTGTGGCTTCATCCAGGGGATCTTGTGAAAAAGCGAGGTTAAATTCTCTTCCAATAATATTTTTATCGAAAGGAGAGCTAAAAACGCTTGGTAATTGCAGATCTTGGGCAAAGGACTTTGAAATAAATGAAAAGGGAAAGTTCAAAAACCTATTTTTTGATGTTATCACCGGAGCTGCGTCGCCAATGCCCAGCTCTTTATAAAATTTATACTGATCAAAAAGTGGGGGTTCGCGATCAGGAAGAGGCGCTTTTGTGATAACCCATGGATCCCACCAGCTTAGATAAGCACCTTCTCTATTTGGTTTATCTTCATAATATGGATTAAACCAATTGACCGGGGAAAAATAAAATGTATCAAATGAAGGCCATCCCCGGATACCCTGGGAATCGCGGCCAAATTTTAAAACCTTATCTAAAATTGAAACTGGAGACCCGCCACCGAGCATCACATCGTGGACTCTACAGTCAACACATTTCCAATCAGTAAGGGATTTTACCATCAATTTCAGCTGATAGCCATAAGCGGGCTGAGAGGAATTATACACCCCCCTCCAATACTCTCCCACCCCACCACAGTAGCTATCGGGGACACCATCGCAATATTCCTTCGTCATCAGTTTAAGACCAACCCCCCTTCCGGCATATTCGACCGGAAATTCTATGATCATCGTATCTTGATCTCCCAGACGATCAACATCAATCCCTTTTTGGGCTAAGAGATTTCGATTAAGAAGACTTACCGGAACCCCTTTTCTCAGTTTAAACGAAACATCGTTTAAATTCTTTGACACATCGGGTTGAGGGGTGAGATAAAAATCTCCCCAAGGATCTTTAAAAGAGCCACTGCTGAAGGGGGATACTTCTGCTTCTGTTATAAAACCAAATGCATCTTTCTTATCCGTCAAAACATAAAATCCACCGACGCGTAATCCTGCAACAGCTGATGAGGATTTATAAAGCCGATAATTACCCCCAGTAACCTGTAAATAGACTTCTTTTCCGCTGACATCGATGAACCCGGGGTCTTCGCCGGGGTCGGCATGGGGATCATCAAACAGATCAAAGACTCCGGATGAAACCCCCCATTCACTCATCATATATTGTTTAAAGGCTGAAAGATTGAATTTAAAATAAAGCTCTTTAGTGCCGGAGCTTGCGTAGCTAGGATAGTCTGGATACAAACTTCGAACAGGATCAAAGTCGATGACCTTAAATTTAAGCCCACAGGTCCCTTCAATTTGTATCGAATAAAGAGAATCGCTCACTTCTATGGGAGATTGACCTTGATCCCATTTGTAGAAGGCAAAATGAGCTTTGGGGTTTTGGGCAATTTTGGAAAGATCGAGTGAGGCAACAATTTGTTCCTGTCCATTCATAATTTTTTTAATCTCAGGTATAAAAGAAATGGTTATTTTTTGAACTTCTGAATCAACATTATAGGTAATGGGCCCTCTTCCGGCTTCAAAAAGAGGGTGTTTTCCCAATCGATCATAAAGCTCAATATTCTGAATCCAGCGATTGGGTTCTTCAAAATCACCATAGGGTTGATTGGGACTCATGCCCATTTTTTTGGAGGAATCATAATCAATAAGAGTGTCAAGGGCATTTTGAATATTAAGTGAAGTCGTTATGTGTTCTTGAAAATTAGCTTTTAAGTCTTCTCTGAATTTTTCCAGATGAGCTTCTAATATGGGATTTTTAAGATAAGGCCGTCCCACTTTAACAAGAACGGCAGGGTTTTTAACTTTTTCTAAAAGATCTACATAGCCCAACAAATCTTCATTGAGGGAATCGGTGGGATTTGTTTTCAGTTGATCTTGCAATCGATTCCTAAGATCGTTGGGAATTGTCATTTTATCCTGAGCGAAATTAACCCCTAGCTCAATAAGCCTTCTTGCTAGTTCACGAGATGTATCATCCATCTTTAATTGGCGATCCCAATAAGAAACATAATGGAAAAAATCGATCGTATCGTTTGTGACATTTTTTTCTGAAGCTGAAGTTCCAACGATAAACCAAACATCCGACTTAAAATCATCAATTTTTACAGGTGATTTGGGAGTTATTTGAGTTTGCCCAATGTTATTTCCATCTTTATCATAAAAGGTAAGGGTTTTAGACGATCCATCTGATATTTCAAAAGTCACTGGATATTGAGGCGGGATTTTATCTGGGACACCCAGCAGGCCGATGCCTTCCTCAGACACTGAAGGGATTTTAACCCCTGTTGTGGGCGCTTCTCCCATGCCCGGGATTGCACCCGGCTCTTCTCCCTTTTTTCCACAGGCAAAGAATAAAAAAGAACTTAAAAGCAAAGGTATGTATAAAATCTTATGTAATTTCATGGCGTTATGATAACTCTTTAGATAAGAAAAAAATCCAATCCACAAACGTTCTATAAATCTAAAACCAGTATATCATAAAACATAGATACTATATACATTGATAATTAGGTTGATATTTGGGTTAGAGAACCTCTGTGAAATAACTATGAGCTAGATCATGTATTGGGATTCTCTGGTTGTTTTATAGTAATTCTATAAAGGAGGTATCGTTTATGTGCTTATCTTTTCAAAAATATGTATTTCTAGGGATACTTTTGTTTTCTTGGCCCTCTCTAGCAGCTATTGAAACGGTGGAGTCTCAACCCCAAGAGCCTTTTTTAACATCTTTTTATAACTTCTCTAAAGCAGGCCTCACCACTCACAAAGGAATTGCCTACCTTTGGGTACAAACAAAGGCTCCCGAAGATTGGCCGGCCAGAGATTGTGACCATGAACTGGATCGAATTCACTGTCGCACCGAAACAGGTTATTTTGCCTTGCCTTCGGATGCTGTCATTTTTGATGGGGAAAAACGCCTAAAATATATCCGAAACGGACGCACTCTCACCATCGCAAAACTAGAAGGCTTTCCTTTTTTTAAAACCTGGGAAATGGAAAACAATATTCATATCACGGTAGGAGATTACTTAGAGTCCGCTACGCTTGTGATTTCTGATTTAGAAGAGTAGCCTATATGCTTAAATGAAACCCAACGTTGATCTTTCTCCAAAGGCTTTAAAAGATGTTGTAGCTCTTTTGCGACACAACCTATCACGACATCGGCACCCATGATTTTCTCACAGGTCTTATGGAAAAACATGAAAAAATGGCATGGATGCTTCGGTCTTTTTTATAAAAGTCCTTATTTTTCTAGCATCTCTTTCGCGTTATAATTAACTCGAAAAAAAACTTGCCATTGATACAGGAGATTTAGAAACAGCTGAAATAATCTTTCACGACCTTGAAAAAATTTGTCTAGGAGTCCTTGATGTTCAAGCACCATAAAGAGGCCGTCTTTGCCTTAGCCAAAGAATTAAGCTCTTTAGATATATATTCTGTAATTCTTTTTGGCTCTGTGGCCAAAGGAACTGCTACCGAAAAATCAGATTTAGATATTCTTGTTCTTCTCAATACAGAAACTCTCCCCACCAAAGCACAAGAAGAAGAAGTTTTTAAAATTGTATTTACTATAGAATCAAAATTTGATGTTCATATTGAAATACTTATTTCTAATAAAAATTTGGGGAAATTGGATAAATTTTTTGCCCAACATATTTTATCAGATGGCCTTTTATCCAACATTCAAGGAATTAAAGTTCGATCAGGTGTTATTTTAATTTCTTCTTCTCATTTAGATACTCTCATTTCCTTTCTCAATAAATTCCATCTCCCCCATTATGAACATAATCTCTGGATGCATGCTTAAATTTTATTTCTTCATCAAAAGATACGCTTCGATGAAGGCGTCGAGATTTCCATCTAATACATCATCGGCACTAGAGGTTTCACATTTGGTGCGATGGTCTTTCACCATCCTATACGGATGTAAGACATACGAACGAATTTGGCTGCCCCACGCAATATCTTTTTTCTCCTTGTGGAGCGTGTCGAGCTTTGATTCCTCTTCTTCTTTTTTAAGTTCATAGAGCTTGGCTTTTAAAACTTTCATCGCTGTAGCTTTGTTTTTGTGCTGCGAGCGTTCATTTTGGCATTGAACTACAATTTTTGTCGGGACGTGTGTGATCCGCACCGCGGAATCTGTGGTATTGACCCCTTGCCCCCCAGGTCCCGAAGCTCGATACACATCGATTCGCAAATCAGCGGGATTAATATCTATTTCAATGTCTTCTTCAAGTTCGGGATACACAAAAACAGAGGCAAAAGAGGTATGTCTTTTTTTATTGGCATCAAAAGGAGAAATCCGAACAAGCCGATGTACTCCAGCCTCTGCTTTTAAATACCCATACGCGTACGAACCCGTAACCCCAATCGTGGCCCCTTTAATCCCAGCTTCTTCCCCAACTTGAAAATCTAAAACCTCCGCCTTAAATCCTTTTTTCTCAGCCCAGCGCACATACATGCGAAGGAGGATTTGCGCCCAATCTTGAGATTCTGTCCCTCCGGCTCCTGGCGTAATACTTAAAATCGCATTCAGAGGGTCATGCTCTCCTGAGAGCATTTGCTCAAACTCCACCTGAGTTATTTTTTTTTGAAACGCGTTCAAATGAGATTCGACCTCTTGAAATACTTGAAGATCATTGGCTTCTTGCGCCAACTCAAATAAAGCTTCCACATCTTCTGCTTCTTGAGTCAAAGAACGTCCTAAAGATAGGGCTTCTTCTAACCGCTTTTTTTCTTGAAGAAGGCTTTGCGCTTTTCGTTGATCGTTCCAAATATCGGACTTGGCAATTTCAGTTTCAATTTCTTTGAGGCGGGTTTGTTTTTGGTCTAAGTCAAAGACGACCTCGGAGTTTATGAAGCCTGTCTTTTAACTGTGAGATTAAATTTTTAATTTCAAAATGTTCCATAAAATTTTCTCCTGTCGTTGCATCCTTTTTTCTTCTTTTTTGTATTTCTCATGATCATAGCCTAAAAGGTGCAAAAAACCATGAATCAATAAAAATTGAAGCTCCTCTTCAAAAGAGCGCCCAAGCTTTCGAGCATTACGTTTCGCAGTATCCACAGATATCACAATATCTCCCAAGGCTGCAACATGGCGGTTCAAATGCTGAGCCTCTCCTTCTTGTAAGGGAAAAGAAAGCACATCGGTAGGCTTATTTTTCCAACGATAGTGGCAATTCAATTTTTGAATTTCGTGATCGGATACAAAAAGAATGGAAAGTTCGCGCTTTGCATTACTGCCCCATTTTTTTGTAAAGAGTTTCGTCATCCACTTCCGAATCTTTTGTTTTGGAATCCTGGCCTTCTTTTGATTGTTTTGGATTGTAATTGGCGTCATGGGGCTCTGCTTTTATACCTCCTCCAGGATAACTAATTCTTTGGTGATATATTCCCACAAGCACATGATAAAAGCTATCAATAATGGCGTGTAAATCGCGAAGCGTCAAATCGCATTCATCAAATTGGCCATCAGAAAACAAACGATGGATAATTTTTTCGCAAACCACTTTTACGCGCGATAAGTTTCCACTGGCCAACGCCCGCGTAGAGGCCTCCACAGAATCTGCCATCATCACCAAAGCGGCTTCTCGGATCTGGGGTTTAGGTCCTGGATAGCGAAAATCATTTTCTTCCACAGGTGGCAAAAGCTCATCTTTCTTCACCCGTTCTTCATATTCTTTTTTCGCTTTTTCATAAAAATAAACCATGAGTGTGGTTCCCAGATGCTGCTCAATAATATCTGTAATCCGTTTTCCTAATCTTCGTTCATAGCCTAATTTTACTCCTTCTTTGACGTGAGACATGATCATGGTTTTGCTTAAATGAGCGGGTTCTCGATCGTGAATATTGGCGCCTCCAAATTGGTTCTCAATATAATAATGAGGATTTTTAATCTTCCCAATATCGTGATAATATCCTCCCACACGTGCTAAAAGTGCGTTGGCCCCAATGGCTTCCGCCGCATGTTCAGCTAAAGTCCCCACCATAATACTATGATGATAACTTCCTGGAGCACGCATCATGAGGTCTCGCAAGATGGGGTGATTGAGATTTGAAAGCTCAAGGAGCTTGACATCCGTCGTATAATTAAAAAGATATTCAAAAAGAGGGGTCAGCGTCACCACCAAAAAGGAAGATAAAATTCCAGAAAAAAAGCCACCCAACATTCCAAAAATAAGCTCTAAGACGATCACCTCGTAAGATTGATGGCTGCCTAAAGAAGCAATCGTCAGAATAGAAAACACGATAACCACATTGACAAGAGAGGTTTTGAGCCCCGCCTTGTAAATATCCGTTAAGGATCGGCAAGAAGCAACTCCATCCATTCCAATAAAACAACTTCCGAGCGTATAGACGGCAAAAAGAAAATTTCTCTCTAAAAGAAGGCTAAACGCAATACTCATCACAATAGAAAAGATCAGCGCTGCTTCCATCCCCACCATGAAACGGACAAACATCGCTCCTGCCGCGACAGGAATCAAATAGAGAAAAGCCGTGAAAGGAAGCCACGGGAAGCGGTCCGAAATCGCCCCCGCCACGAAGAGATATCCTCGACATAAAAGAAGGCTTAGTAAAATTAAAAATCCAACCATAAATAGGTCTTTTTGAGTCGGTTTAAATTGAGAGAAATTGACCAAAGAAAAATTCCCTAAAATTTGAAAGAAAAAGAAAAAGAAGATCGCCACAAAAAATATAAACAAGCCTGGCTGCTGCCCTGTCAGTTCTTTTCGAATACCTTTTAAAATCACCAAATGACTTTTTTGAATCGCCTCTCCCTTACGAATAATCATTTCATTCTTTTTCACTTTAATAATGATGGGCTTTACTTCAGCTGCTGAGAGATCTTTTCTCTTTAAGGTTTCTTCTTTATTCAAAGAAAGATTGGGAGAGACTAAACTGGCCGCTAAATCTCCGACGAATTTTTGATCGGAGGGTTTATATTCCTGATAAATCTTGGGGCCTCCTTTGAGAACTGTTTTTTTAGCTTCCGCCTGATCTAAAATGTTTCCAAATTCATCAAAATAAATTTCTTTTTTGCTCTCATGATCTCGAATGGTAATCCCACGATCTAAATCTGTTTCTAAAACCGTTTTTTCAGAAATGACATAGCGATTTTTTAAAAGATTTAAAAGACGATTCACACTCCAGGAAACCTTCCAGTTAAATCTTGTTTTGACCAAAAAGGAAAAAACCGCTGGATCCACTCGCACGCCTCCCAGAGCTTCTTCAAAAGATTTTTTGGCTGTGACCATATCCGCGGGCTTTAAAGAAGCGCTCTCCGCAGCAAAATAATCTTTTTTAAGCCGTTCAAAGGCTTTAAAAAGTTTTCGAACGGTTTGGGCATAAAGCTTAGAGTCATAATCATAAATGGATTTCACTGAACTTTCTGCGGCATCTTTGAGTTTGCCTGTCGCATCTTCATCTACAATGTCAAAACTTCGCTGAGCCTTAATATTAAAAGGGGCAGGCTCTCCTTCCACCAAAGATTTGCTAGGCAAAGTAAAGCTCGGCCTCAAAAGAAAAGCCAAGACAATAGATAAGATCAATAGAAAGAAAAGACCTTTAAAACCAATCCATCGATAATTGATTTTTCTTTTTAATTTCAATAACTTATCTATATTCCCCGACGTCTCTGAAGGGGGTCTACGCTGAAATAAAGGTCTCATCACACCTTCTTATCGGTATTTTTTAAATTCCACATAAACTGTTGATAAGTCTGGGATAAGTCAAAAAAGTGGATAATTTTATCCTAAGATATTGAGGGGTTAAACCCATTTGCCCATTTTAAAATCACCAACTTTTAATTGTAAATTAACTGAATCTTCTTTAAACTAAAATTCTAATGAAAATCAGGGTTTTGGGATGCAGTGGAGGGCAGTTACCCGGTTATTTTCCTGTTTCCTTCTTTATGAATGACCATTTGATTTTGGATGCGGGATCGATCACTTCCTGCCTTTCTTTAAAAGACCAGCACAAAATCAGAGAAATTTTGATTACTCATGGGCACCTAGATCATATTAAAGATATTTGCTTTTTAGCAGAGAACCTTTTTCTTGCAGGAAGCTATAGAACGATTTCTATTTATTCTTCCGAAGCCATCCTCATGGACATTAAAAAAAATATCTTCAATGGCATCGTTTGGCCGGACATGACCAAAAGTTCGTTTCAACAAGCTCCTATTTATTCTTTAAGATCCATTAAAAAAATGCTCTCTGTAAATGGGCTTTCCATTGAAGCGACGGCTGTCACCCATTCCCATGCGGCTTTAGGCTATATCATTTCAGACAAAAAAGGAGCCGTGGTTTTTAGTGGAGATACCGGGGCTACGGATGAACTTTGGGAAAAAGTAAATCGCACCAAAAATATACGGGCTATTTTTCTGGAATGCTCTTTTCCTTCTGCTCTTTCGGATATCGCCTGGAAATCTCGTCATTTATCTACCTCTTCTGTCATCCGAGAGCTTCAGAAAATTAAAAACACGAAGGTTCCCATTTATCTTTATCATTTAAAACCTGTTTATTTTGAAAAAATTCAATCCGAAATAAAAAAACTAGGCAATTCTCGTCTGCATATTTTAAAATCGGGATCAACCTTAAATTTTTAAGCTATGTTGAAAAAAATTTTTAAACCCTCTGTTTTTAAAATCTCGTTACTCTTAACCTTCCTTTTTATGCTTCTGGCCTCATTTTTAGAACACTCTCCAGACCCTTTCCCTTTTTTAAAGTCCCTGGCGCTGAAAGTAAATGTAGATGCCCAGTTTAAAGTGAGAGGAAATAGAGTCCTTTCAAAGGATATCGTGATTGTCGCCATCGATGACAAAAGTATTGAAAAATTTGGACGATGGCCTTGGAATCGAACTGTTTTGGCTGAAGGGCTTCAAAAGATGGCTCAAGCCAAACCCAAGCTTATTGCCTTTGATATGGTTTTTTCTGAGCCCGATCCCACTTCAAGAACGTCCGATACTCTTTTTACGCAAACCCTTCAAGCTACCAATAAAAATATCCCTGTTCTTTTGGGATACTTTTTTTATTTTTTAAAAAAAGATATCGAAGAACTCCAAACCAACTGGGAAGAGCAATTTCAACACATTTTTGATTCTAAAATCACGGCAAAAATTTCAACCGTCCGAACTCCTCCAGAACAAATTCCAACAGGAGTGGGCGCTAAATCCAGTTTTAAACCCTATGCCAAGGCTACACGCCATCATGGATTTTTTGATATTTCATCCGATTTAGACGGCACCCTTCGAAAAATACATTTGATTTCAAAAACGAAACTCTCCCTGTCAATGAACGAGGAGAGTTTTGGATCAATTATGCAGGCCCAGCCAAAACGTTTCCAACACTGAGTTTTTCAGATATTTACTCGGGGAAAGTAGCCTCTTCTCATCTCAAAGATAAAATTATTTTAGTTGGAGTTACAGCCAAAGCTGTTGGTGATACGATGGTCACCCCTATGGACAACACCCACTCCGGAGTTGAAATTAACGCTACTATCATTGAAAATTTAATCCACAAACAATTTCTTTCTCGTCCTTCTGATTTTTTTCTTTATGAAATCCTTTTTATTTTTCTAGCTGGAATCCTGTTTGGAATTTTATTTCAAAAATTAAAATCTATTTCTTCTGTTTTTGTGACTCCCTTTCTCCTCATTTTTTATATCATGGCAGATCAAAAATTATTTTTTGAAAAAGGAATTTTAGCAGATCTTTTCATTCCGGGATGTCACTTATTGTTTATTTTTATCACAACCAATGCCTTTAAATATTTTGTCGAAGAAAAAAGAAGCCGCCAAATTAAAGCCGCATTCCAACACTACGTATCTCCAGCTGTAGTCAATGAGATTTTAAAAAAACCCGATCAGTTGTCTTTAGGTGGAGAAAAACGAAAACTCACAGTTTTATTTTCAGATATTCGAGGATTCACAACTTTTTCTGAAACTCTTCCACCCGAAAAACTCACCCGGCTTTTAAATTTCTACTTAACGACTATGACGGATTGTGTTTTTGAGCATGGAGGGATGCTGGATAAATACGTCGGAGATGAGCTTATGGCCTTGTTTGGCGCCCCGCTTAAAACAGAACATCATGCCTTAGATGCCTGCCTTACAGCCCTAGATATGATGAAACGATTAGATTTTGTCCGCCACGAATGGGACAAAGACAAGGTATCCAAGCTCAATATTGGGATTGGCATTCACACAGGAGAAATGATTGTGGGAAATATGGGGTCTGAACGTATTTTTGATTATACGGTCATTGGAGATTCCGTAAACTTAGGATCAAGACTTGAAGGTACCAATAAAGTATATGGCACAAATATTATTATCAGTGAAGACGTTTACACTCAAATCCAAGGAAAACTCACTTGCCGGGAAATGGATACCATTCGTGTCCGAGGGAAACAAAAATCTATTTTAATTTATGAAGTCATGGGAGAAACAGCCTCTCAAGAACAAAAAGATTTCCTCGAGCAATTTCACAGAGGCCTCTCTTTGTATCGACAGGCTCAATGGAGGGATGCCATGCATATTTTTGAACAATTCCCCGCCGATGGTCCTTCGAGAGTTTTTGTAACCCGATGTCAAATCTATGCTCAAAATCCACCCCCTTCCAATTGGGATAGGGTTTTTTCTATCACAGAAAAATGAACACAGTATTCCCTCAAAACTGAGCGATTATGCTGCTTTTTTAAGTTTCTTTTCCTGACCGTGGAGAGTCACTCGATTTCGTCCATGTTCTTTAGAAAAATAGAGAGCATCATCCGCATCTTTAATAAATCGACTGACTTTATCCTCAGGCATTTGTCTAAAACTAGCAACCCCCAAGCTAATTGTCACGAGAATCCGCTTTCCGTCGTAGATAAATTCCTTTTCTTCAACTGCCTTTCGAAGACGTTCCGCCGAATAAAGCGCCTTTTCCACTTTTGTCTCAGGCAGACACACCAAAAACTCTTCTCCTCCGTACCGGCCAAAAATATCGGCTTGACGGATCATATCTTTGACCGTGGCAGCGAGTTCTTTTAAAACAAAATCACCCGCTTGATGCCCATAGGTATCATTGATTTTCTTGAAATGATCGATATCAAAAAACACCAAAGAAAGATCCGTATTATAACGCTTCACACGAGCATATTCAGTTTCAAGCCAAGCTTCTACATACCGACGAACAAAAATCTTAGTCAACCCATCATAAAAGGCCATATCGTAAAGCCTGGCATTATCAATAGCCACAGAGACTTGATTTGAAAAAGCAGTAAATAATTTTAAATCTTCTTCATTAAAATCTTTGCCCCCTTTTTTATTGAGCGCCTCTAGAATACCTACTGTTTTATTTCGACTGAGGAGCGGCACACAAAGGATAGATCGGGTTTGGAAAGAGGTTTTTTGATCTACTGTTTTTAAAAAAAATTCTGATTTAGAAACGTCATTAACGATGAGGGGCTTTCCCGTTTGCATAACATGACCCGCAATCCCTTGATCGGCTCGAATTCGAATTTCTTTCACCTGCTCACTTCCCCCTTCTACGGTTGAAAAATAAAGCTCATTGGTATTGGGATCTAAAAGCATCAAGGAACTGGCTTCTGCTTCCATGACCTCTTTGATGGCTTTCATAATCAGATGTAAAAGCTTTCCTTCATCTAATGTGGAATTAATCAGCGCTAAGGTCTCCATCATCTTGTACATTTTATCGATCAGCATCGTTTTACCTCTCACCTCCTTATCGGATTTTCGTTCACAAATCTTGATAGCTAGAGGCCCACACCCTTTTTCGTTCAAGTTCTTTTTTTAGAGCCATTTTTTTCGTTTAAAAAAGGTGAGCATCCCCCCTGTCACTACCAACATAACTCCCCAGGTTAAAAAATATCCCCACTTCCACTTAAGTTCTGGCATAATCTCAAAGTTCATCCCATAAATGCCAACGATAAAGGTCAAAGGAAGAAAAATGGACGCAGCAATGGTCAACCGCTGCATCACATAGTTAAGTTTATGAGAAGATTCTGTCAGCCGAATGGTCAGGGAAGTCGCATAAATATCAAAAATGGATTTGGTGTGTTCTCCCAAAGTCTCTAGATCCCCAATTAAGGCATTCATGCTATCTAAAACTACTTTGAAATATGGTCGAGTTTTCGCAATGTATACCAGTTCTTTATTTTCATGTAGGGCTTTTAGCACATCCCGTTCAGGCAAAAGACTTTTTCGCATTCGGCTTACTAATTTTTTAAACTCCAATATTTTTTCAGAAATAGCCGTACCGGTTCCCGTATTTTGAAAGACATTCTGTTCAATTTCATCCAATGTATCTTGCCATGTTTCTAGGACTGGTTTGTAATCTTGGATAGCCATACTTAAAAGACGAAATAAAACATAAGGGGTCCCATGCTGCCCCAATTCTCTGGGATGTTCACACACCTGGCCTCGTGTAATTTGAAAGGTTCTCGATAAATGGGCTTGATGGATGGTAATGATGAATTGATCTGAAACAAAGACCTCAAATTCACGCAATTCGCACTTTTCCGACTCGAAGTGATAAAAGATGCGGTGCAAAACCAAAAAGAGATAGTTTTCATGAATATCTATTCTTGGAATACCCACAATTTCTCGTACCGCTTTTAACGTAATCGGATGAAAATGAAACAACTCCTCTAAAAACTTTAACTCTTCTTCAGTTGGCGTATCTAAATCCAGCCAAAACCGCTGTCTTTTATCGGCTAAAGCTTTTCGGACTTCTTGAATATCTTGCGTTTGAACACTAGGGCCATTTTGTGGCGCCCAAAGAAGAATATGGATCATAATTATAGCTCACTTAAAAACTTGAGGTTCTCTCACAGATGCATTTCAAGAAGAAACCATGCTGACTTTAGAATACCGTATCTATCAGAAAAAACTAGAAAAAAGTTATTCTAAGCCAGAAACTGTTTGCCCTTTATTTTTTAAATTATTAAAGTATCTGGATCATGAAAATAAAAATTGTTTCCGGAGGACAAACAGGGGTTGACAGAGCCGCTTTAGATGCAGCTATAGCCATAGGCCTCTCGTATGGAGGCGTCATTCCTAAAGGTCGATTGGCGGAAGACGGCAAAGTCCCTGACACATATCAACTCACAGAAGCCGAGAACCCCGCCTATGAATATCGCACAGAACAAAACGTCATTCATTCTGATGCCACATTGATCTTAGGATATCTTCCTATGAGTGGAGGAACCTCTCTCACCAATGACTTTTGCCACAAACATTCTAAACCTCATTTGTTTATAGATTTAAAACAGTCTCACCCAGAACAAAAAATTTTAGAATGGGTTAAAATCGTACAGCCTAAAGTCTTAAACATTGCTGGCCCCCGAGAATCCAAATCTCCGGGAGTCTATAAAATAGCTAGAATTCGCTTAGAAAAAATCTTCTCTCAACTCATCAAAGCCTAATTCAAACAGATGTTGATTTTTATTAAAATAGGGGTTGCGAATAATAGCTGACGTTGGCGTAAAATAGAAAACTAACTTTCGCGCAATTCTAATTCTTTTTCTTGAAAAGCTTTGATTTGGTTTTGAATTTTTATGGTTCGCTTAAAAACTTGAGTGTCTCAATCACAGATGCATTTTTTGACGGAAGATACTGGACGGGATGATCTGAAAAATTTTCTTTAAGACCAGTAAAAAATTCATCGGCCCAAGAGGGAGTCAAAACTCGGATATCTGTAAAATCAATTTCAAAGGGTTCATTTTTTTTTAAACTTCCCATATACGCCTTAAATGCCAGAAAGGCTTCTCGTCCATCTGGCCTAGAAGCAAGTAAAGTTCCAAATTTTTTAAGCTCTATCTTCATGATTCAAAAATCCAATTTATAACAGTTAACGTTCCCTCGCCAAACATACTTTGTTCTACCACACTTGAAATATCTTTTGATCTCCCTCCAAGGTAAATTCTCCCTTGGCCTGAAACACAAAATAATCCTCGATTCGAATTAGCATTGATGACTCCTCTTACAAATTTTAGACCATTTCCTCTCTTCTCTGGACTTCTTCCTGAAATTTTTTTTTCAAAGGCTATCTGTAAAGCTTCCTGATCTGTTTTCAGATTAGGAACAACATTTTTTAAGGATGCTAAAATTCCCTGCCCTCGATCTGCAAGAAGAAACCATGCTTGCTGTTGATCAACCTCGCACTGATACCAACATCCTACCACATCTCTCCATTTTCCTAAATTATGATCAAAACAATTATGCCCAATTTCATAAATAATTGCAGATACTAAAGCTACTTCAGCTTCATGGTTTTTAAACTTTTTTAAAAGTTCTCTATCCAGATGCTCCACTCGTGCCTTAAAAACATCCCTGGTTTCACACATATATTGAGAATTCTTATATGGATCTCCAAAAAACCATTGAACTCCCATTGTTAACTTTTTCTTCACTTCCATAATTTTAGAATACTGTATCTATAAGAAAAAACTAGAAAAAAGTTAATTTCCCCTCAACTCTAATTCTTTTTCTTGAAGAGCCTTGATTTGGTTTCGGATTTTGACGGCTTCTTCAAATGCTAAATTCTTGGCAAATTTTACCATTTGTTTTTTGAGTTTTTGAATTTTCTTAGTAATTTCTTCTGGGGAGCCATAGGTTTCTTCAGCTTCTTTCACCACAGGAATGGTCACATAATCTTGCTCATAGACAGAAGTCATCACTTCTCGAATCGATTTTTTAATAGACTCTGGTGTAATATTATTTTTTTGATTGTAATCGATCTGTAATTTTCTTCTGCGATTGGTTTCAGAAATGGCCTTTTTCATGGACTGCGTTTTCTGATCCGCATACATAATGACTTGCCCTAAAATATTTCTGGACGCCCGACCACATGTTTGAATTAAAGAGGTTTCAGAACGCAAAAACCCTTCTTTATCCGCATCTAAAATCGCAACCAAAGATACTTCAGGCAAATCCAACCCTTCCCGAAGCAAATTAATCCCTACCAAAACATCAAAGACCCCTGTTCTCAAATTTCGAATAACCTCAATTCTTTTTAACGTGTCAATATCGGAATGCAAATAAGCCACTTTAATTCCCTTAGTCTTATAATATTCCGTTAAATCTTCGGCCATTTTTTTTGTCAAAGTAATCGCCAGTGTTCGCTCTCCTCGCTCAATGACTTTTCTAATCTCGGAAAGCAAATCCTCCACCTGCCCTTTGGCAGGCTTTACGATAATTTCTGGATCTGCCAATCCTGTGGGTCTAATAATTTGCTCTGTCACATACGATTTGGCTTGTTCAAATTCATAAGAAGCAGGGGTTGCAGAAACATAAATCGTTTGATAGATGAGACGCTTAAATTCTTCAAAATTTAAGGGACGATTGTCTAAAGCGGAAGGAAGACGAAATCCATGTTCCACTAAAGTCATTTTCCGAGAACGATCCCCTCGATACATTCCTCCAATCTGCGGCACAGTCACATGGCTTTCATCAATAAAGAGTAAAAAGTCTTTTGGGAAATACTCTAAAAGTGTCGGGGGAGGCTCTCCGGCCTTTCGTCCCGTTAAATGCCTGGAATAATTTTCAATTCCATTACAATACCCCATCTCTTGAAGCATTTCTAAATCAAAGTTTGTGCGAGTTTTGATCCGATCTGCTTCTAAAATCTTTTTCTGAGCTCGTAGCTCTTGAATCCGATCTTTCAGTTCTTCCTGAATTGCTTCAATCGCTTTTTGTAAATTTTCTTTAAGCATGACATAATGACTACCCGGATAAATACTGATTTCTTTGAGCTGAAAAAGTTTTTCTCCTTTGAGCGCATCCATCCAAGTGATATTCTCAATTTCATCTCCTAAAAATTCTATGCGAATGGCCCGATCTTCTTCATTGGCTGGAAAAACATCTACAATATCCCCTCGTACCCGAAATGTCCCACGATGGAAATCAACATCATTTCTTTGATACTGAATCTCAACCAATTTTTTTAAAAAAAGCGTCCGATTAAGCTCTTGGCCTTGAGAAATATGTATCATCATCGCCTCGTAGCTTTCGGGAGATCCAATGCCGTAGATACAAGACACAGAGGCTACAATTAAGACATCTCGTCTAGAAAGAAGAGCTTGAGTGGCTGCGTGCCTCATTTTATCAATCTCATCATTAATCGCAGAATCTTTTTCGATATAGGTATCGGTCTGAGGAATATAGGCTTCAGGCTGATAATAATCGTAATAGCTTACAAAATAATGAACCGCATTTTCAGGGAAAAGCTCACGGAATTCAAAAAAAAGCTGCGCGGCTAAGGCTTTATTAGGAGCAATCACTAACGTCGGACGCTGCATCTTTTGAACAATTTGGGCCATGGTAAATGTCTTACCACTTCCCGTCACACCCAAAAGTACTTGGTGTTTGGCACCCGCTTCTAACCCTTTAGATAAAAAATCGATTGCTTTGGGTTGGTCGCCTTTGGGCTCAAAAGGACTAACCAATTTAAAATGGGCCATTTAAATTTGAATCTTCCACACCGTTCCTGTGGGAGTATCCTCTAAAAGAATATGATTTTTCTGAAGTTCTTTTCTAATTTCATCCGCCCGCTTCCAATTTTTTTGCTCTCGCGCTTGAAGTCTCTCAGAAATAAGGGTTTCAATAGCTTGACGTGATAAAGAAACACGATGCAAGAGCTTTGTTCGCAAAAGATCAAAAAAGTCATTCGGATCTTGCTGAAAAAGCCCCCAAATTTTTCCAATTTTTTGCACCGTTTCTAAAAAATCCTTTAAAATCTTTTTCCCTTCACTCCCCCAAGAAGTTTTGGATGTAAAAGCATGATTCATCACTCGCACAGCTTCAAAAAGAGAGCCCAAAGCCTGCGCGGTATTAAAATCATCGTCCATAGCTTCTTCAAATTTTTTCCGCAAAGGCATGACAATTTCTTTCATTTCTTTACTGGGAATCTCTTTGCCTTTATTTTTTTCTTTGAACTGCTCTTGAGCTTGCGAAAGCGTCTTATAAATTTTCTCAAGAGAACCAATAGCTTCTTTAATCGCCTGTTCTGAAAATTCTAAAGATGAACGATAGTGATTAGAAATTAAAATAAATTTTAATACTTCCGCGGGATACTTTTCTAAAAATTCTCGAACCGTTACAATATTTCCCAAAGACTTAGACATTTTTTCTTTTCCAAAGGAGAGCATTTCATTGTGCATCCAAAATCTTACAAAAGGCTTTCCTGTATAGGCTTCACTTTGGGCAATTTCATTTTCATGGTGTGGAAAAATAAGATCTCGTCCCCCACCATGAATATCTAATGTCTCTCCCAAATATTTGGTCGACATCACAGAGCATTCCATGTGCCACCCTGGTCGACCTCCCCCCCAAGGACTTTTCCACGAAGGCTCTCCTGGTTTCGAGGGCTTCCAAAGCACAAAATCTCCTGGATTTTTCTTATGCCCTGCAATCTCAACTCGAGCTCCAGCCAAAAGCTCTTCGGCATTTTTCTTTGAAAGCTTATAGACCTTAATCTGATCAACGGAATAGAGCACTTCTCCTTGAACTTCATAAGCAATCCCTTTTTTTAAAAGCACTTGAATCCACTGGATCATTTCTTCAATATGCTCCGTCGCCT
>JACPST010000040.1 GCA_016193165.1 Deltaproteobacteria bacterium | reverse complement strand
CCCCCAAAGATGCATCATGTCTGCAGACTTCTTCCATAAGTCTGGCATAACAAGTGGTCGAAAGGCCTGCGCCTCCATATTCTTGAGGGATGCCCGCGCCAAAAAGTCCCAATTCTGCCAGCCCTTGTAAAATTTCTTTAGATATTTTTTCTTCTTTGTCGAGCTTAGAAGAATCGATATTTTTTTGAGCATATTGTTTGAAGGAGTCTAAGAAAAGTTGCAGGTTTTCTTTATCTTCTTTGGAAATTTCAGGATAAGGGAACACCATTTCCTCTAAAATGTTTCCAAAGAATAGGGATTTAGCAAAGCTTACATCGGTTGGAAAAGAAGCCTTACCTTTAACCATGATAAGGGTAGGCTATAAGACATTAACGCTGCCTGTCAAGGCGATTTGGGTTAAAATGAGAAATTACTTTTGAAAATTAGATAAAGAAAATTTTAAAGCTTTTCGAATGACAGATATTTCATCACTATTCCAATTTTTCCTTAATTTTTCCAATATTTCTAAATCCTCTTGATTAAAACGATATGTTTTTAAAAGCGTAGGATATTTTCCTTTTCTACCAATTCTTTTCACCCACGATTCATAGCGATCCGCCTCAATCCCTCGAAAAGGAGTTTTAGCTTTTCCTTTTTTAATTTCTTGAAGAACCCGTATCAAATCTTTAGGCAGAGGTTTTGGAATCAAAAAAAGTTTAGGATGTTTTAAAAGAATCGCTGGAAGAAGCTCAAGAATCCTGACTTCTATATTCCCTGCCCAAAGAGCATCATCTACTGTAATAAGATTTCGTCTGGGTATAATATCTGAGCTGATCAAAAGCTTCTCATGCACAAATCGGCCGATCACTTTTTGATAACGCGAATCTTGTTTTAATTTATTAAATTCCCGTTGTCTTTTTTGAGCTTCTTTTTGAAGCCACGCTAATGATTTATTCATACAAATTTCTTTAAATCCAAATGATATTTTTGAGCTAACTTTAAAAATTTCTTAGAAGCGCCCCGCGCTAAATAAGAAACAATAAGAGTGCGATTTCTTTGAGGTGCCTTCAAGGCTTTTGAAATCAAAACATCATCCGGATGTGCTAAAAAACCGTCTACAGCTTGCCCCTGGTAAAATAGGTAATACTCTGTTTCAGAAGGCATCCAAATTTTTTCTGAATCAGAATCTAAATGATACCCTCTTTTTTGAAGCAACTCATCAAATTGTTTGCGAACGACAGAGTCTCCCTCAATGTAGGCATCGACATCTGCCGTTCCTATCATTTCAAGTTGAACCTTGGCCTCCAAAAGTGCTCTCTGCCCTAAAACACGAATGATTGTCTTTCGCAGAAACTTTGTAAATACATAATTTTATAAAGTAATTTCAAGTAGTTATAATAAATACCTGACTTCGTGCATGTCCTTGCAATGTGAAGGCTCATAGAAAACATGAGGGAGGTCTCTGTGTCCTAAGGAGTCTAAAAAAGCTCTAGGTTTTCTTTGTCTTCTTTGGAAATTTCAGGATAAGGGGATACCATTTCCTCTAAAATGTTTCCAAAGAATAGCGATTTAGAAAAACTTACATCTGTTGGAAAGGAAGCCTTACCCTTGGCCATGATGAAAATAGGCTATAAGACTCTGACGCTCCCTGTCAAACTAAAAACAACATTACTTTTGCTTTTGAAAAAAGAATAAATTTATGCCATATCTAGACTGATGCTAACCAAAGAGCATGAAATCCTAAGAGAAACGCTTCGTTCTTTTTCTGAAAAAGAATTAAAGCCTTTGGCCAGAGACATTGATGAGACCGAAGGCTTCCATCCAGAGGTTTTTAAAAAAATAGGGGAGTTGGGTTTATTAGGAGTGACTGTTTCTGAAACCTATGGGGGCGGGGGGATGGATGTTTTGGCTGCAACGCTGGCCATGGAAGAATTTGGGCGTGTGTGTGCGTCTACGGCGCTATCTTATTTGGCTCATAGTATCCTGTGTGTGAATAACATTTATTCAAATGGAAATGAAGAACAGAAGAAAAAATATTTATCCCCTCTTTGCTCTGGAGAAAAATTAGGAGCGATGGCGATGACAGAGCCTGGCTATGGGTCGGATGCCATGGGGATGGAAACTAAGGCTATAAAAGATGGGAGGTTCTATCGGCTCACAGGAAGAAAAATGTTTATTACGAATGGCACTGTGGCTGACACTGTGGTGGTCTATGCGAAGACAGGTAATGAAAGAGAAGTGAGTTCTTTTATTGTTGAAAAGGAATTCTCGGGATTTTCTGTTGGAAAAAAACTTTCAAAACTTGGCATGCGGGGATCTCCAACATCAGAACTTATTTTTGAAGAGTGCAAGGTGCCAGAAAGCAATATGCTGGGGACGCTTCACCAAGGGATTTCTCAAATGAAAAAAACTTTAGATATTGAGCGGATTACGATTTCTGGAATTTCTGTCGGGATTGCTCAAGCGGCATTGGAAGATTCTCTCTCCTATGCCAAAGATCGAAAACAATTTAAAACTCCTATTATTGAATTTCAGTTGGTACAAAAGATGATTGCTGATATGTATACATGGCTTGAAGCTGCACGAAGGTTTACCTATTACGCCGCTTCTGTAGCTTCGAGTGGGAAAAAAGCTACAGCCTTGGCCTCTGCCTGCAAGGTCTATGCTTCTGAAATTGCAACTCAAGCTTCCCTTCATGCGATTCAAATTTTAGGGGGGTATGGATATTGTAAGGATTATAATGTGGAACGTTATTTGAGAGATGCGAAGCTTATGGAAATTGGCGCGGGAACGTCTGAAGTTCAAAGAATAATTATTGCCAAAGAATTAGCTCAAACAGGTTTAAAATAGGCCATGTCTTTTCTTCTGACCGAAGAACAAAAACATCTTCAAGAAACCATTCGAAAATTTTGTATTTCTGAAATTGCTCCCAGGATTCAAGAGTACGAAGAAAAAGAAGAATTTCCGAGAATCATTTTTGAAAAATTAAGAGAACTATCGCTTATGGGGATGATTACGCCAGAAAAGTATGGCGGGGCGGACCTGGATTTTTCAACTTATGCTTTGGTGATTGAAGAGCTTTCAAAGTATGCTTTATCTGTGGCTGTATCTTTATCTGTTACAGGGCTTCCTCAAAATATTATCAATACCTTTGGAAATGAAGAGCAAAAAGAAACGTATTTAAAAGATTTAGCTATGGGCAAAAAATTGGGAGCGTTTTCACTTTCTGAGCCAGGCTCTGGATCGGATGCGGCAGGGCTTAAGACAAAAGCGGAGCATAAGGGGGCGTACACTATTTTAAATGGGACCAAATGTTTTGTGACCAATGGCAAAGAAGCAGAGATTTATTTGGTGTTTGCTCGAACTTCTGAGGATAAAACGAAGGGCATTAGTGCTTTTATTGTAGAAAAAGGCATGAAAGGATTTTCATTTGGAAAAAAAGAAAAGAAGATGGCTCTTCAATCTTCTCCCACGTTGGAGCTTATTTTTAAAGACTGTGCTGTGCCAGAAAAAAACTTAGTTGGAAAGTCCGGACAGGGATTTCAGATTGCCATGCAAGCTTTGGATTGTGGGAGGATTACGATTGGAGCGGCTTCTCTTGGATTAGCAACACGTGCGTTTGAAGAAGCCAGAGAGTACGCTAAAACCCGAACTCAATTTGGAAAGTCTTTATCTCAGTTTCAGGCGATTCAAATGATGCTTGCCGATATGGCAACTGCCATTGAATATTCGAGGCTTTTGGTTCAAAAAGCGGCTTTTTTAAAAGATCACAGTCTTCCTTTTTCAAAAATTGCATCAATGGCTAAAACAGTGGCTTCTGATACCGCCATGCAGGTTACAACAAAAGCAGTTCAAATTTTTGGGGGAAATGGGTATTTGCAAAGGAAATTTTAAAGTGAAGGAAGAAAAAACTAAGACGTTTGTTATTGAGAGTGAAGATTTTTTAAAAAAACTTGCTTCTTCGGCTCAAGGGGGAGCGTGTTTGGTTCTCATTGAGGGACGTCCTTTGGGGCGAAAATTTCCTCTACTTCCTCCCAAAGTATGTTTAGGTCGAGGGAAAAAAGCAGATCTTTCGATTGATGATCAAAGTGTTTCTCAAGTTCACTCTGAAGTTGTGATTAAAAATCAGCAGGTTTTTATTTCAGATCTGGGCAGTACGAATGGAACCTTTGTCAATGACGCGCGAATTACAAGAGCCACTCTTTTAAAAGAGGGGGATTCTGTTCGTATTGGAACCACGATTTTTAAATTTTTACCCGCGGGAAATATTGAAAATATTTATCATGAGAAAATGAGGGATTTAGCTACGATCGATGATTTGACTCAAATCTTTAATAAAAAATATATTGTCGATTATCTTCAAAGTGAATTTGTAAGGTGCCGATCGCTTCGTATTCCTCTCTCTCTTATTATGTTTGATATTGATTTTTTTAAACAAGTGAATGATCGTTATGGACATTTGGCTGGAGATTATGTTCTTCGGAAAGCGTGCGCGCTTTTAAAAGACCGTGTGCTTCGAACTGAAGATGTCTTTGGGCGCTATGGAGGAGAAGAGTTTGTGGTGATTCTTCCAGGAGCGACACTTCAAAAAGCGTGTGAGATTGCAGAACGTTTGAGAGCCACCGTTGAGAAATTTCCTTTTGAATACGATGGGCAACCATTTCCTGTGACCATTAGCCTGGGAGTGGGGGAGATGGATATTTCTACAAAGACTCCTGAAGACCTGATTAAAAAAATAGATGCGGCGCTTTA
>JACPST010000112.1:2394-12418 GCA_016193165.1 Deltaproteobacteria bacterium | reverse complement strand
TGTCATTTTAAAAGAAATTGGAGTCACAGTCGGCGATGACATCCGTCTCGTTTTGGCTGAAACGCCTGCCGATCATTTGTTTGTGACGCGAGAGCTTTTGATGCCTGTCATTCCTTTGGTTCGGGTGCGAAATGTAGATGAAGCCATTGAGCTTGCCAAAGAAGTGGAACACGGGTTTGGTCACACCGCTGTCATGCATTCTAAAAATATTGATCACCTTCATAAAATGGCCAAAAGAATTCAAACGGCTATTTTTGTGAAAAATGGTCCCTCTTACGCGGGTCTAGGACTTGAAGGTGAAGGATTTACTTCGTTTACAATTGCCTCCCCCACCGGAGAAGGACTGACTTCTGCTAGAAATTTTACAAAAGAATTGCGATGTGTCCTGAAAGACCGTTTTAGAATTATCTAAAACGTCTTCATGGATAATATATGATGAAACCAGCGATTGGACTTATAGAACTCAGCAGTATTGCGCGTGGACTTTTAGCGCAAGACGCCATGATGAAGAAAGCTCCGGTGGAACTTTTGATGTCTGAAACCACCTCTCCTGGAAAATATTTGGTTTTGGTTAATGGCGATGTGGCTTCGATTCAAGAGGCTACCCAAGCTGGCATTCAAATAGCCGAAAGTTTTTTAGTGGATTCTTTATTTATTCCCAATGTTCATGAACAAATCGTTCCCGCGATTAAAAAACATTTCCAAAAAATAAAATTAGATTCTGTGGGGGTTGTAGAAACATTGTCTGTGGCCTCGACGATTGTTTCAGCAGACCAAGCTTTAAAATCAGCTCGAGTGAGTTTGATTGAAATGAGATTGGGCCAAGGATTAGGGGGTAAAGGATATTTTGTTTTAAGTGGAGACTTGAGTGAAGTCGAAGCCGCTGTGAGTAGTGCGGTCAAAGTGTTAGAAGGATCCAATATGTATTTACGAAGTGAAACAATTCCTCGTCCGCATGAGGATTTTAGTGTGAGAGTGTCTCCATGAATTTAGGAAAAGTGCTGGGGGTAGTGGTGGCCACTCAAAAAGACGCTTCTTTGAAAACTTCGGCGCTTTATGTTTTAGAACCCCAAGACGAACATCAAAAACCAACGGGAGATTTGCTCATTGCCGCGGATACCGTAGGTTCTCGTCCTGGAGATCAAGTGATTTGGGTTTCCTCTCGTGAGGCGGCATTGGCCATGCCAGAAACTTTTACACCCGTCGATGCTGCGATTATTGGGATCGTGGATTCGGTGTCTGTATGATTCTAGCGAAAGTCTTGGGGCCTGTTGTGGCCACACAAAAACACGAAGCATTAAAAGGTCGCACTTTGTATGTGGTTCAGCCTATCGATAAAAATAAAAATTCTAAAGGAAATACGTTCTTAGCTCTAGACTCTGTTCAAGCTCGGGTGGGAGATATTGTCCTCATCAATCGCGAAGGTAATTCCTGCCGCCAAATTCTTCAAAACGACCTTGCTCCTGTGAATTCCCTAATCTGTGGAATCGTCGATTAAATTGCATTTGCTTAAAATTTATGCTAAAAAAGAGTGTTTTTTATGAAATCTATTTTGGTTTTGTTGTTCGTTATAGCTCTTTGGTCTCACGTCAGTTTTGCGCAAACATCTTTTTCAAATTTTAATCCCATGAGTTTGGATGAAATTAAAACTCGTGCGAATGCGGAGCTGAAAAGATTTACAGAATTGACAGGAGTTGTATCTAACTTTAGGACTTTGGCGCCGGCTAGCCCTTTAGGAATTTGGGGGTTTAATGTAGGGGTGGAAGTTACTTCTCTTCCTCAAAATACATTTCAAATTTTTAATCGACCTTTAAACTTGCCTGCCTATTTCCCTCGTTTCCATGCAGCCAAAGGATTAACTCCTAATCTGGATGCTGAAATTTCTCTTTTTCTTCCCAGATTAGTTTTAAGTCGTGATGCTTTGCCGCAGGAAATTGAAGCCTTAGCCGTTTATGGAGGAGGCTTAAAATACACACTTCTTCGGGAAGAGGAGTTTCCAATCTCTCTAGCTGTGCGGGCCACGTATAATCGTTTGTATCTGAGTTTTTTTAAATCAGACACCTATGGTGCGGATGTTTCTGTGAGTCGTTCTGTCAAACCTCCCCTTATTCCTTTGCGGCTAATCCCTTATGCCGGGATTGGATATATGGCGATTAATGGGGAATTTAAAAAGAGTTTAATTGCTCTCGATGCTTCTCAGACTCATACCCTTCAAGATTATCGTTATTTTGGTGGGCTCAGCACCAAACTTTTTATTTTTAATTTAACGAGCCAAATAGATGCTCCGGCGACTTTCAAAAAAATAGACTCTGTCAGCTTTAAAATCAGCATAGAAATTTAACCTTAAGTTCCTTCCTCTATAAGCCGAAAATGATTTTATAAGGGAGGAAACAAACATGAAATCTTATCTAAAACTGTTTTTGGTTTATGGAGTCGCAAGTATCTTTGTGGGAATACTTTTTGTTTCGGTATCTCAGGCTGAGACGAAAACCATTCAAAAAAATCAAATGAGCCGTATAGGTTTACGCAACCATTCTTCTGGAGATATTGAAGTCTTCTTTTTTAGCCAAGGCAAATTTTATTATTTTCCAGAGATTAGTGCCGCGGATGGTCCTAAAAAAGCTAGTGTCCTGATTCAGCTTTTAAGGACGTGTCGCATCATTGCCATTCATGATTTGCCAGCTTCCCCTCAGGGGAGTAATGTGGCCTTTCGGGATTATACGTTTGAGTTTTAGCGATATTTTTTAAGGATAGAGTCAATAATGTTCGTTGTAGATTTTCCTTGGACGTAGTGGATCGTTTTGACTTTGCCGCCATTTTTAAGAACAAGGTCTGAGCCTATAATTTTATCTTTGGTCCAGTCTCCTCCTTTCACAAGGATATCGGGTTTTAAGGCGGCAATGGTTTTATAAGGCGTGTCTTCGTGGAAAAAAGTGACAAAGTCCACCGCTTTTAAAGCCCCCATAATCTCCGCTCTTTCTTTTAAAGGAACGATGGGACGCAAAGAGCCTTTAATTTTTTTAACAGAGCTATCTGAATTTAAGGCGACCACCAGGACATCTCCGTATTTTTTAGCTTTATTTAAGTAACGGACATGTCCAGCATGCAAAATATCAAAACAGCCATTAGTAAAAACAACCTTTTTCTTTTTGCCCTGAAGTCTTGCTAAAAGAAGTCTTAACTTTTGAACGGCGTATAATTTAGGAATCAGTGTGGACACGACGCGTAAAAAGTTCTCCTAAAGAGGGAGTTTTAAATTGGTTGAAGAATAAAAAATAAAAAAGGGAGATCATCATAAATAATAAGAAGTGAAAGAATAAAACGTGGCCTTGGCTTATGAAAGAAAGCCAAGCTTGAAGTCCTTGAATATGAAGCTGCCAAGAGGCGAGCCCGCATAAAAGACCAAAGAAAAAAAGAATAAAAAGCTCATCTAATAAAAAAGCTAGAAAGGTATAAGCGCTTGTTGAACCTGAAAGTGGAGAAGGTTCTTTTAAAATCTTTGGGGGAGTGTTTTGGGAAGAAGGCCGGGAAGATTTAAATACCGAAGGATGAATTCCCAGTCCTTCATCTAAGGCTCTAAATTGAATGTGGTCTAAATCGCCCATATCTTCTTTACTATACACGATTTAAATCTCCTTTAACATACTGAAGAATAGCTGTCACTGCAGGGGCTACCGTTTCTGTGCGTAAGATTCTTTTTCCCAAGGAGACGATATGAAACTTGGCCTTTTGAGCTTGCGCAATTTCTTGAGGAGAAAATCCTCCTTCGGGGCCGATGAGTAAACAAAAGTGGGAAGCAGAAGAGGTACTCAAAATTTCAGTAAAGGTTTTGGAGGCTTCAAGTTCATAAAACATGATTTTTTCGTGAGCAGGGTAGTGATTTAGGAACTCCGTAAAAGATATAGGAGGGGAGATCGTTGGAACTTTGGTTCTTCCTGTTTGTTGGGCGGATTGCTGAGCAATCTTTTGCCAGCGTATCACCTTTTGTTGAGAGGCTTTCTTAAGATCCGAACGCTCTGTAATCAAAGGAACGAGCTCTGAGGCTCCAAGCTCTGTGACTTTGGGAATGAGATTATCAAATTTTGATCCTTTAGGAAGTCCTTGCCCAATGACAATTTCAATGGAAGATTCTTTATTTGTTTTTTCAGAGGTGAGAACTTGCAGAGTTGTTGTGTTTTTATCCATAGCTGTGATTTTGGAGCTAAATTCTTCTTCTCCTCCATTAAAAAGATACAACGGATCACCCACATTCATTCTTAAGACATTCTTGATATAGTGATGCTCCTCCTCTGCCAGAATCAGAGAGGAATTGGGCTTTAAGTTTTGATTTACAAATATTCTGCTCATCGTTAAAGAAACCGAAGGATCTCCATATCAAGAGAGTTTAGCCCTGTCAAAAGATTAGATTTGTTCAAAACTGCTAGGTATTAAATAAGCTATTGATATTATTCCTATTTTTGAACTGCTTATACACAAGCCGCCTATAAAATGGACATTTTTTAGGCAAATTTAGGCTTATAAAGTGCTTAAAAAATGGCATATTTGTTGCTTAAATATGCTCCGAACAGCAGGGGGGAAATCGTGGTTATTAGTAAAAAGAAAGTCTTTACTGTTTTATTTTGCGCCTTTTTAATGACGGCCAGCGCTTTTGGTTCTGCTTTAGATCCAGAAGTGATTCAGGTTCTTCGAAATATTCTTCAAAAGATGGCTCCGGAAGAACTCACTCAAATTGAAAAACAAGGATTGTCGTCGGGTTGGCAAAGGGTGACGAGCAATGCCCTGGCCGAGGCGCTTAAAAATGGCATCCCTCGAGCAGAGATTTATGATGCTGTCTTAGCTCAACTCAAATCTCCAGATGAGCTTTCAAAATTTATGAAAACTCATCCTGATCTTATTTCAGATTTAAAACCAGGGCTTAAAGAATCCATAGAAAGACTCATTCTAGAAGGTCGAGGGGAAGTACAAGCCTCTGCTGCTGTCCCTGTGACACAAGGTCTATTTGGACGTAATCGACTTCAGGCTTTGGTAGCGCCGACAGATGAAGAGCTGGCTGTTTTGAAGGGGGAGACAGAAGCCCCAAGAGAGGAGATTGCCGCACTGGCTTCGCCTTTCCAAGAAGCGCTTCCACAATTTTTAGATCGTGCCGTTCGTCAAGGAGCAGCTTTTACAGAAAATATTATTCCTGAAGCCGAAAAAGAAATCCTCTTTGAGACTGTTTTTCCAAAATTTAAGGTTTCAAAGGAGCTTTTCAAATATCATCCCGAAGAATTGATGGCTCTTCTCATAGAGCATGGAGAGTTTACACTAGCCACTTCTACTGTGACTGAACAAGGAACTCAGGTTGTTTTAAAATCAGTCCAAGCCGGGGGTATAAAAATGACCTTTTTTTCTGGTTCTTTGAAAGGATATCAATTTACAACCATTGATCTTTTCTATTCATTGCAGGAGCAGGGGGTTGGGGGTGTTGTTCCTTATCAGAATCATTTGATATATTTAAATGATAACATAGGAAGAAAGGTGATTCTGCGCGATGGAGAATCTATTTTTCAAGAAATTTTTTATTAAAATCCACACACACAACACAATTTCGGCCTTTGCGCTTGGCTTGATAGAGAGCTTTGTCGGCCTTTAAGACAAGTTTTTTAGGATTTTTTTCTTTAGAGTATCCAGCGGCTCCAATACTAATCGTAAGGCCTTTTTTCTTTTTATTTTTAATTTTATACGCGAACTTCTTTTGAGCCACAGATCGGCGGAGCCGTTCAGCCATCTCTTGCGCTTTTTTGGGAGGAGTTTCCGTGAGAATAACAGCAAACTCCTCACCCCCATACCGAGCAATAAAATCCGTGCTTCGAATATTTTTTTTCAAAACCTGGGCAATGGTCTTTAAGGCTTTATCGCCTACGGCATGTCCATGTTCATCATTATAGGCTTTAAAATAATCGACATCGACTAAAAGCAAAGACAAAGGATGTCCATAGCGTTGGGAGCGTTCAATTTCCGCGTGAAGTTGTGCCCAAAAATAACGTGGGTTTCCAACCTGGGTGAGTTCATCCGTCACCGCAAGTTCATTGAGTTTTTGAGTACGGTCTTGAACTGTTTTTTCAAGCCCTTCATTAACGTGTTTTAACTCTTCGACCAGTTGCCGATTGCGCGCTTCAGAATCAAAATGTTCTAATGCGCGTTGTACAATGAGTTTAAGTTCATGGTTATTCCATGGTTTGGTGACATAGCGATAAAGCCCCACTTCATTAATGGCTTCAATTAAATCTTCCACATCGGTATATCCTGTCAAAATTATTCGAATGATATGAGGATGAGTTTTTTGAAGGATTTTAAAAAATTCAATGCCTGTCATCTCCGGCATGCGTTGGTCGCAAATGATAAGAGAAATGGGATTTTTTTCAACAATCTCTAGTCCAGCTTTCCCACTGGCAGCAGTATAGACTGTGGCCACGGTCATCAAAGTTCTTTCTAGTGCTTTTAAATTTTCTATCTCATCGTCGATCAAGAGAATGGAATGCCTTGAGATTTGCATGAAAGTAGAGTAAGCAATTCGTATGAAAGAGTCAAATAGAGATGGATATTTAGTACAATGGTAATTCTTAATCTTTTTCAGACACGCTATCGAATTCCCCAGCGGGGAATTCGCGCTCGCGCTCGGACTCGCTCTCTCGCTTCGCTCGAACCATGCCCGCTTGTCCTGCGCGACGGTCTTCAAAAGATTAAGAATTACCATTGTCTTAAGTATGCAATAATTTGCTTTATCTTAATTGCTTCTCTCCTTTCTCCTCTTTGGGCGCAGGAGCAGGCGTTTTTAAAGTGGGTGGATGTGCAGATTGAGAAGAATCAGAAGAATGAAATTCAGATGCGTCCTTTTGAACGGGCTAAAACATTCTTGAATGGTCCCCAAGATTCTCCTTTAGAAAAGAAAGTCACAGTGGAACCCACTGGAGATTTTATTTATACAGAGATTACAGAGCCTTTTGAAGGGGACTACAAAAAAGCAGTTCGTCTTTATTGGGATATTACGACGGGCAAACAAAAGCCCAGTCTTTTTATTGAAAGCGGAGCAGGGCGTGATGAAAAAATTATAAGCCTTCATTCTATCGATGATGGAGTCCAATTTATTTCCGACCGCGTGTATCAAAGCTCTTTGGCGTTTAATAGCCGCGCTACCATTCATCTTCGTCGTTTTGATGTGGAATCTAAACGTTTAGTCATTGTCATCAATGAGGTCGTGAAAGATTGGGGAGCAGAATTGGCTAAAAAGAAAGTAAAAAGAATGGCTAAGTCTTATTATCCTATTTTTTGTGATTTAAATATCGATGTTTATCAAGAAGCAGAACCGAATAAATTTTGGTATCACTCTTACGCGTTGTATCAAGGACAAGGAATGAAATCGACCAACACTTCTTTAAACATGGCTAAAAAAGTAGGAGATGTTTTTTCCTTTGGGATGCTCGATAAAGGACTCAAAGTCAAGTTAACTTCTGAGGCTGTAAAAATTTGGGAAAAACGCCGCAAAGCCTTCCAAGATCTTATTTCGAAAGATCCAAAAAGGGCAGGTAATTAGCCTGGGGATGAAAATAAAATCCCTTAATGCGAGTGGAGTAGACCGCCGTATTATTAAGATGCCATAAGGAAATATAGGGCACATCTTCTGCAATGATTTTTTGAACCTTTGCATAAATCTTTTTTCGCTTTTGAGTGTTGAGCGTCACTCGTCCTTCCGAAGTTAGTTTATCGACTTTAGGATTGATGTAGAAAACTCTATTTTTTCCGGGAGGAATATTCGAAGAGTGAAACACGTCATAAAAGATATCGGGATCCGTGACGCCTACCCACCGGGATGAAAAAAGTTGGAAGTTTCCAGTTTGAATGTCATTAAAAAAAGTACCCCATTCATGGGTTCGAAGCTCAACCAGGATCCCAACTTTTTTAAGATGGTCTGAAATGAGCCGGGCAATGTTGACGGCTTGAATATCCGTGGAAGTTTTGAAAACCAATGTGAGGGGAAGGGAAACTCCCGATTCTTTTAAAAGTGTTTTAGCTTTTTCAGGATTATAGTCATAAGATTGAACACGAGGAGCAGTGTACCAGTTTTGAGAAGATAAAAGTGAATTTGCGGGAGTGGCCATGTTTTCTAAAAGATGCTCAATAATTTCTTCCCGGTGAATGGCATGAGCGATGGCTTGGCGAACTTTTTTATTCTTTAAAAGGGGATCTTTTAAATTAAGTCCCAAATACGCATAGGTGATCCCAGGGCTTTTGGTAAAACTTAAAGTAGGTGTTTTCGAGAGTTTTGCCAAAGAATCATAGTTTAAAGCATTTTGGATGAGATCCACTTCTCCTTTTTTGAGTTTTAAAACCCGAGTATTATCGTCTTTAATGATTTTAAAAACGAGGTTTTCTAATTTGGGGTGGAATTTAAAGTGATCAGGATTTCGTTTGAGCTTCAAGGTATTCGGTTCTTTTGTAACTAATTGATAGGGACCGCACCCTATGGGGAGATCTTTGGGATCTTTTTGCTCTTTCATGGCTTTGATCAGGGTTAAATCTGTTAGAAAGCTTGCTTGTGGGGTTTTAAGACGGATTTCTAAGGTTAAAGGATCGAGAGCCTGTACTTTTTCTACGTTCTTAAATTCACTGAGAAGAGGAGAACCAAAATTAGGATCTTGGATTTGTTTTAGAGTATAGACAAAGTGATCTGCCATAATCGGAGAGCCATCTGGGAATCTGAGATTTGGTTTGAGCGTAAACTGATAGGTAGTATCATTTAAAGTTTTCCAATTTTGCGCCAGATGAGGTACAATTTGTAAATTGTTGTCGATCATGACCAATGCATCATAGAGCAAAGTATCGATGCGTTGGGAGTACGCGTCTAAGGCAAAGCGGGGATCCAGATTAGAGGGTTCAGCGTCGATGGCGACAACAAGGGTATCGAGTGGAGTCAAATTTTGTTTGGAACAGCCGAAAAGAAGAAGAGAGCTTGCAATAATGAGAAGGCGCATGAATAACATGGTTTTTACTATATGGAGTTTAAAACTCCTTTGTCAAATGATTGTCATAGGTATCATTTCTCTTTTATCTCTTTGTTTTGCGGCTTCTCGTTCAGACGTGCAAAAAAAAATCACACAAACCTTATCAGATCCTTCTCTAAAGAATATATCGACAGGCATACAGGTAACTTCATTAAAGTCAGGGGAAAATATTTTTGAATATCATCCGAGTGATCTTTTAAAACCAGCTTCTAATGTGAAACTCGTAACAACGTTAGCGGCTCTCAAATATTTAGGGCCGGATTATCGATTTAAAACGAAGATCTATGCCGATGGAACGATCAAAAATAATATTCTTCAGGGAAATCTCTATATTAAAGGATTTGGAGATCCTCTTTTGGTTTCAGAGCAGCTTTGGTACTTGGTCAATGATTTGAAGCGCTTGGGATTTCGAGAAATACGGGGGAATTTAGTTTTAGATGATTCTTTTTTTGATGACATTCGTACAGTGCGAGATGGTCATCCTAGGAATGGAAATGGCAGAGATCGTGCCTATGATGCCCCCTTAGGGGCGTTGTCTGTGAATTTCAATACGACAACAGTGTATGTCTATCCTGGTTTAGGGATTGGTAAAAAGGCGAAGGTTGTCATAGACCCAGATAATACCTATGTCAAAGTCATCAATCGCTCTAAGACACTTCGCTCCACGCTTCCCATGACGCTTGAGGTTTCAAGGGAAGTTGGCAAAATCAATGATGCCATTGTCGTAACTGGAGGGATTCCTCTTCATCACACGGAAAAGAGATATTATCGAAATATTACCTATCCTCCCTTTTATGCGGCCGCGCTTTTTCGGAGATTTTTAAAAGAACAAGGTTTAATCGTGAAAGGGAAAAATCAATTTAAAGAGGTGCCGGACTACGCAAAAGAAATCTTAGTCTATGAATCCCGGCCTTTAAGAATTCTTGTAGGAGATTTGAACAAAATCAGCAATAACTTTGTTGCCGAGCAAATGCTAAAAACCA
>JACPST010000112.1:0-2388 GCA_016193165.1 Deltaproteobacteria bacterium | reverse complement strand
TAAGGGATTAAGTATCTTGCAAGGATTTTTGCAGGAAATGGGGGTGAAAGAGCCGTATCAGTTAGTCAATGGTTCTGGTTTATCCCCTGATAATAAAATGTCCGCGGCTCAGCTGGTAGAGGTATTAAAATATGGGCATAAAAACTTTGGATTTTTTCCGGAATATATTGCATCGATGGGAATTGCAGGAGTGGATGGAACGGTGGGGTCTCGATTGCGGGGTACAGTGGCGCAAGGTCGAGTCAGAGCTAAAACTGGATCATTATCCGGGGTAAGTTCTCTGTCAGGATACTTAAGTACGATGGGCAACGAAACGCTGGCATTCTCTATGATTATGAACGATCCCGAAGATCGAACGGAGCTCATGCAAAGTACGCAAGATAAAATTTTGTTAGAGTTATGTGAATTAAAATGAAAAAATATTTTTTTCTAATCATTCTTTTCTTTTTGGAGATACCCTCTTCTTATGCCGTACTTCCACTTCCGTATCCTATTGATTATCTAGAAAAGATTCCGGCCATTGAAAAAGAAGAGCTGACGGAAGCGGAACAAATTGAAGAAGCGCCTCCAACAGAATTTGCGCCGATTACTCCCCCGGACTTTAGGAAACAAAAAGCTCTTGGCTATGAGCCTGACGTGACCTTTCGTGTTCCTCCGGGTCTTAAAGACAAAGTGGATTTTTGGAAGCTGATCTATCATTACTACTCTGTGGATCAGTATGTTCTTCACGACAGTGATTATAATTTGATTTACAAAGTCGTCGATGTTTCAGATATCCATCGAAAGAACATTAGCTATCGTGCCCAAAGAAGACTTCTGGCTCAAAGACTTGGCGCCCATAAACGAGAGCTTCGGGTTCTTTTAACTTCTGTTCATCAAAAGCAAGCCCATCCCGATTCTATGACTGCGGAAGAAAGAAAAATCTTTGATCTTTTTAGACATGTGGATACTTCTAAGAAATTTTGGAATGCCAGATACAACATTCGCTCTCAACTCGGTCAAAAAGAGCGCTTTCAACAAGGCATTATTTGGGCGGGCCGATATTTACCCATGATGGAAAATATTTTTCAAGAAGAGGGTGTCCCCATTGAACTCACTAGACTTCCCTTTGTGGAGTCTTCTTTTAATATTAAAGCTCGGTCTAAAGTGGGGGCTTCAGGGGTGTGGCAATTTATTCGTTCTACGGGGAGAAGATATTTGTCTATTAATGCGGCTGTTGATGAAAGAAATGATCCCATTGAAGCTACCCGAGCCGCTGCAAAGCTTCTTAAAGCAAATTATGGGTATTTGGGACATTGGCCCCTAGCAGTTACTGCGTATAACCATGGCGCAGCTGGAATGCAGCGAGCAGTGAGAAAAGTGGGGACTAAAGACATGGTCGCTATTATTGATCGTTATCGAAGTCGAACGTTTGGTTTTGCTTCTAAGAATTTTTACGCGGAATTTTTAGCAGCGCTTGAAACAGAATTGGAATATCAAAAATATTTTGGAGCCTTAAAGACAGAAGCGTCTTTGGACTTTGAAGAAGTGGATATTCAAAAATATGTTGGGATGCATGTGCTTACTCGCTATACGGATATTTCTAAAGAAGTATTAAAAAGATATAATCCAGGACTCACAAGTCATGTTTTCGCGGGGAAAAAATTTATTCCCCCCGGCTACCGGTTAAAACTTCCCCATGGAGCGAAGGAGGCTTTTTTAGCTGGTTATCAAGATATTCCTTCTCAGCTGGTGGCCAAAGCTCAAAAAAAGTTTATCTATCATCGTGTGCGAAGGGGAGACACCCTTATCTACTTAGCCCGTTTCTATGATACCTCGGTTGGAGAAATTCGACGCGCCAACCGTATTGGCCGCTTTCTTTATTCGGGTCAAACCCTTATCATTCCCAAATGAATGCTTCTGATCTTCTTTTTACTCCACTCGGCGGCTTAGGCGAAATTGGCATGAATATGATGGTTCTAGAAAGCGCCTCCGATGCTCTGATTATCGACTGTGGTGTTATGTTTCCTGACAGTCGAGACTATGGAGTAGATCTCATTCTTCCAGATTTTTCGTATCTAGAAAAAATTAAGCACAAAATTCGAGCGCTTCTTTTAACCCATGGCCATGAAGACCACATTGGAGCTGTGCCGTATGTATTGCGGGTTGTGAAACCTAAAATTTATGGAAGCTCTTTCACCCTGGCTCTTTTAAGAACTAAGTTAGAAGAAGATCACCGTTCTATTTCTGTGAGTCTTAATGAAGCCAAACCGCACCAAAAAATAAAACTAGGGGTATTTCAAGTCGAATTTTTACAAGTGACTCATAGTATCGTAGACGGCATGGGACTGGCCATCCATACACCGCAGGGAACGGTTATTCATACCGCGGATTTTAAGTTAGATCCTG
>JACPST010000111.1 GCA_016193165.1 Deltaproteobacteria bacterium | reverse complement strand
CCTTCTGCTTTGGATTGGAAAATGAGAGAAGAGATGCTTTCGCAATACCATCGCAACCGAATCTATTTTTCTATTGATGTTCCAGAACAAAGACAAATTTCCAGAAGGATTGGAGAATTCGGAGCAGACGTAGCTGCTGAATATAAAAAGCTCTACACAAGTCCATATCTCGCTTTGGCGCCGCACGCACGATTGTTGTTATATATGTCAGCCCTCGCGACGGAGGGGTATTTTGATACGGCAGAGAAGTTAAGTCATTATGAACATTGGAGAGCTCAGGCAAAAACCACAACCTTTGACCCTTCATTAACCCCCAATGAGCGCATGGGTGCCTTTGCAGGGGATGCATTAGATTATGTGGGTACGGTCACAGCTCCCCTTGATGTTGTAGGGGGTGCAAAAGTAGCAGGAACAGCTGGTGTAAAAATGGGTGTCAATATGTCCAGACGGCTTTTACTGAGAGGCGGGGCAAAAGTTCTTAAGTACACGGATGAGGCCATTGAGGTATCTCTTACACTTAATCGATTGGCAGGGGGACCTCCTTCTGCTGTCGTTACCAATAGAATAGGACCAAGAACAGTCGGGGATATTTTAGATATGGCAGCCAGCCGAACGTCTCGAACACCTCTAAACATACGCCAGGCCGCATATCGCAATCTTGCTTCTAGCGCCCAAGAGGCAACAGCCGTTTTAGATCCTCTTGGCATAACCTCAGAAATTATATCCAGCCAAAACAAAACAGGCTTTGTGAAGCAAATGTTAAATAGATTAAGATTAGTCCTACGACAAACAGAAATGTGGAGGCCTGTTGAAAAAGAACCAGTAGGATTATTTGTTGGTGGAAAAGAAATTAAAATTTATGTAAACGAATTGATGAGAGGCCCAAAATCCGAGAGCGTAAGAATATTACTGGATTCTATTTTGGGGTTAAAATACGGCACGCCTCTTACAACAGCCACAAAAGCAAGGTCCAGCATTAAAGAAAGTATTCAAACCCTGCTTCAATATTCTGATTTAAGCGATGATGCAAAAAATGGGATTTTGCAATTAGCTGACGCAGATGCATGGGATGATCTTCTTTTAACACTCGAGAGGGAAGGTCTTGTGACTGCAACTCATAAAGCAGTATACTTAGCAGAACTTTCCACCTGGACACATGAAGCAGATCATGCGATGCATTATGTCTTTGACACAAGACCTTTTTTAAGAGATTTGCTGGATGATGCGATCGCAAGTGGAAAGCTTGTGGATGATGATATCTTAGTGCTCGATGCAATCATTAAAGGGGCACTTGAAAACTCTCGTTATGGCGAAGTGAGTAATGCTTTTTCTGTTTTACTTGAAGAAAAAGGGATTATCTTGCAACCCGATCAAATCAAAGTGCTTAAAAGTAATATAATACATGCCTGGGAAAAATCGGCGTATCAAACTCAAAGAGAAACCATCAAAGCTCTGGCAGATGATTCTCTATTTAGGAATCTCTTTTCGGTGACCGATGGCAAAGTTAAGCTATCAGACGATGTTATTGCAAATATAAAAAATGAGCAGATGAGAGTTTTTCTTGAAGCCTATTTTGATCAAAATCTCGCAAATGATGAAGCGATGGATTGGTTTATTTCAAAACACTATGGAGCTACGGAACCTCTAAGCGCTGCCTTCAAAGGAAATGTCCCTGTCAACGAAATGGCTCATGGAACTTTTTCAAAAGAGATCCTTCGCTCATCTGGTGTATCATACCCATGAAAATATTTTAATAAGTCTTTGAAAGAATTGACTGCCCCGAGCCGATGGACGCACGAACGGGTCCGCCAACTCGCTGCAGATGTTACTTCTTGCATTGTGGCGGGGATTCTTCTATCACTAAATTAAGTATGGAAGAACAAAGGCTTACAAAGCTTGAGAAGATTAAAAAACAAGGAAAAAATCCGTATCCAAACCATTTTTGTCCTACGCACACCGCTGCCCAGATTCAGGCTTCTTGGGGCGCTTTGGAAGGAGAGGAATTAGAAAAAAAACCTTCTGTTAAACTAGCCGGGCGTATCTTAGCTTTGAGAAGCTTTGGGAAAGCAGCGTTTGTTCATATTCAAGATCGCACAGGGAAAATCCAGGCCTATGTCGCTAAAGATGTTTTGGGGGATGAGGCTTTTAGTTCTTTTTCTGAGCTTGTAGATATTGGCGATATTATAGGTGTGGAAGGAACGCTTTTTAGAACCAAAACCAAAGAACTGACTTTGAAAGTCAATGCCTTAGAGCTTTTGGCTAAAAGTTTATATCCTTTGCCTGAAAAATGGCATGGACTTACAGACGTAGAAGCGCGCTATCGTCAGCGCTACTTAGATCTTATTGTAAATCCCAAAGTGCGAGAAATTTTTCAAAAACGTTCTCAGATTATTCAGCATATTCGACAGTTTTTTTTAGATCGCGAGTATTTAGAAGTTGAAACCCCCATGATGCATCCCATTGCAGGAGGAGCGCTGGCCAAACCTTTTGTTACGCATCACAATACGCTCGATATGGATCTTTATCTTCGGGTTGCGCCAGAGCTTTATTTAAAAAGGCTTTTGGTGGGCGGATTTGAACGTGTGTTTGAAATCAACCGCAATTTTAGAAATGAAGGAATTTCAATCCAGCATAATCCTGAATTTACGATGATTGAGTTTTATGAAGCTTATGCGACGTATGAAAATTTTATTACTCTG
>JACPST010000090.1 GCA_016193165.1 Deltaproteobacteria bacterium | reverse complement strand
CTTCATGAAAATCTTTTAAAAAGCGAACTCTTTGGACATGAAAAAGGCTCCTTTACAGGGGCTCACGCGCTAAAGATTGGTCTTGTGGAAACAGCGCATGGGGGAACACTTTTTTTGGATGAAATTGGAGAAATGGGAAAAGAAATGCAGGCCAAACTTTTGCGTTTTTTACAAGAAGGAGAATTTTATCGTGTGGGAGGGAAAAAAACGCTGAAAGTAAATGTGCGCGTTCTTTCCGCGACCAATAAAGATCTAGAACTAGAAGTTCAAGAAGGACGTTTCCGGGAAGACTTATATTACAGACTCAATACGATCACGCTTCGCGTTCCTCCTCTTCGGAAACGTTTGGAAGATATTGATCATTTGGTTGAATATTTCTTACAAGCAGATTTATGGGGGGAATCCAAAGTGAAAAAAATTACTCCCGAAGCCTTTGAACTTTTACGACACTATGATTGGCCTGGAAATATTCGAGAACTTCAAAATGTCGTTGAACGTCTCAAAATTCTAGCCGAAGGAGATATCATCACCGCTGAAGATATTGGAACTCATATTAAATTTTCTTCGATCGCCAAAACCACCCCTTCCGATTTTACAGCCATGGTGGGATTGGAAGAACTAGAAAAAGCTCATATTTTAAAAACACTGGATTACTATCAAGGCAATAAAACCAAGGCGGCCACAGCATTAGGCATCACTATTAAAACACTTTACAACAAACTCAACCGCTACGACCACTTAACCACACACTAAGCAGACGGAAATCCATGTATGTGAAGTGAAATGCCCCAGGGCAGAATCGAACTGCCGACACGCGCCTTTTCAGGGCGCTGCTCTACCGACTGAGCTACCGGGGCAACTTTATCGATACATATAGAGATGCCCTACTTCTTGTCAAACAAATTCTCCTCATGATACATTTTAAAAATGACCGACATTAAAACTCGTATTGAAATCATTCAAAAAAAAATCGTTCAAGCTGCCATCTCTCAAAGAAGAGACCCCAAAGAAATTCAACTCATTGCCGTTAGTAAAGGACAACCGCTCGAAAAAATTAAAGAAGCCATGGAGTGCGGTCTCACCTGTTTTGGGGAAAACTATGTTCAAGAATTCTTGGAAAAATGGGAGAGCTTGAGTCCTAAACCTTCATGGATTTTCATCGGCCGCTTACAGACCAACAAAGTAAAATATATCGCGGATAAAATTTCAGCCATCCACACCATCGACAGCGCCAAACTTTTTCAAATCATTCAAAAAGAAGCTGAGAGTGGGTTGAGATCCAAGGATTTATGATCATTCCGCCTTTTTACGAAGATCCAGAAAAGTCTCGTCCTTATTTTAAAAAAATGGCGATGCTTCAAAAGGAACTGCAAAAACAATTTCCTCAATTTTTCTTAAAAGAGCTTTCAATGGGCATGACACGTGATTTTAAAATCGCCATTGAAGAAGGAGCAACCCAAGTTAGAATTGGAGAAGGTATTTTTGGCAAACGACAAACAAGGTAGGCTGTTCAAAAAGGTTCAGATGCTAGGCGCCTGAGGAGCACGGCTTCCGGCGTACTTGAGCGGTACGTCGAAGGAGAGACGACGAGGGCAACAACGCAGATGAGCCTTTTTCAACAGCCTATGATTATAACATGAAGTCGGAAGGATCGACGGGCACTCCATCTACCCTCACTTCATAATGAAGATGCACTCCACGCACGTGGCCGGAACGTCCAACCAGAGCAACGCGCGTCCCTCGCTTAATAAACTGCCCCGCTTTAACTAACGTTTGAGAAGCGTGCGCAAAAACGGTTTTGACCCCGTAGCCATGATCTAGAACAATATGCCTTCCATAACCGGGAGAATATCCCACCGCTTCCACGAAACCATCCGCGGGGGCCATAACTTTGGTTCCATAGTTCGCCGCAATGTCAACGCCCTTATGCATCTGCCAAGATCCCGTGGGAGCTCTTCGAAATCCAAATCGAGAAGTCACATAACCTTGAGCAGGCTTTACGGAAGGAACGGATGTCAACAAAGTTTCATTTTCATTAAAAAACTCTACCAACTCAGCCAAATACGCAGCTTGAGTTTGGGCTTCCGACCGCAAATCCTTTGCCTTCAAATTCATTTTTTCTAAATCCGGAGGATTTTGAAGCTCTTGTTTTTTTCGCTTCTCAGCCATTTTTTTGCCTTCGACACTTTTCTTAATTCGGGCAATCACTTTTAGCTTAGAAGAAAATTTTGTAATTTGATTGAGAGTCTGATCCAACGTGGATAATGTGTTTTTAATTTCCGAAATCTGTTCTCCCATGGCAACACTTTGTCCATAAAGGACATGATAGGCTTCAAATTCTTGACGCAGTTTCAAGTATCTGAATCCTAAAATCCCAAAAGCAATGAACAGGAGAGCGCAAAGCCAGTGAGAAAACTTAATTTTTTTAATCATTTTAAGTTTTGCTATCATACCTCCTCCACTTTTACAAGAATAGATGTGATGTTATCGTCTCCACCTCTCTGATTTGCAAGGTCAATTAATTTTTTTGCGGCCGCGTTTAAAGGAGAAGAAGAAACCACCTGAGCCATTTCTTTGTGACTCACAAAACCATAGAGGCCGTCTGAACACAAAAGATATATATCTCCTGCGGCCACTTTTTTGGTATAAAGATCCACATCCACATGGCGATCGTAACCCACGGAACGCGTAATAATATTTCGCATGGCGGTAGCGCCTCCAGCCACCATCTGCTCAGAAACCAAAGAGTGATCTTGTGAAAGCTGCCAAATCATTCCTTCGCGAACAAAATACGCGCGGCTATCTCCCACATGCGCAATAAAAACGGTGTCATAAGAAAACAAAAGGCATGTCATGGTTGTCCCCATCCCTTTTAAAGAAGGAGTTTGAACCGCTCTTTCATAAATCATGTTATTGGCTTCTTGAATGGCTTTGACCAAATAAGAAGAAGGCTCAAAAGAACGACTGGTATAAGAAAAAACTCTATTGAGAGTATCCACAGCTAGTTTTGAAGCCACCTCTCCTCCAACATGGCCCCCCATACCATCTGCCACCACATAGAGCTTGGCCTTATCATTTAAAAGATAGCTATCCTGATTATTCTCTCGCTTACGTCCAATGTCGCTTAATCCATAGGCATTTAGTTTCATATATTTAAACTGTATCGTAGTATAATGTAATGCCACGCACTACGCCTATTAAGTATAGCTATTTTTAAAAACGAGTGTCAACAATTAAAGACTGTTCGAAAAGAGCTTATTTCTCAGCACTTCAAAGTAGTTATAACTAGGACTTTTGGCAAAATAAGCTTTTTGATTAGACTTTTGAACCTTAATTTGATCGCCTTCCTCAATTTGAAACTGTTCTTGGCCATCAATGGTTAAAAGAATTTCACTATTCCTGGATGATATCTCTACCTCTATTATGCTCGTGTTTGAAAAAATCAAAGGCCGATGCGCCACATTTTGAGGACAAATAGGAGTAAAAACCATAAGTAAACTTTGAGGGTCCACAATGGGCCCTCCTGCCGCAAAGGAATAGGCCGTGGAACCCGTGGGAGTAGACATCACAATACCATCCGCTCGCAACAATATTAAAGGATGACCATCCACAGAAACTTTATATTTTGCAATGCGAGCTATCCCAAATGTATGAAGGACAACATCATTTAAAGCGTGATAGGTTGCTTGCACCTTGCCCTTGCGATATACCTCTGCCTTAAGTTTTGACCGCTCTTCTATGCGAAAATCCCCTTTTAAAAAGAGGACAAATGTTTTTTCAAAATTATCATGATGGGTTTGAGTTAAAAATCCAAACTCCCCAAAATTAACCCCCACAACAGGAACTTTAGCCCCGTCTAATACTCTCACGCCTCGAATAAACGTTCCATCTCCTCCAAAAGTCACTAAAAGATCCACAGAACCCAAATCTTCCAGACTGCACAGAGTAGCTTTTCCTGAAATTTTTATTTCTGAGAACAAAGGCTCCGGCAAATAAACTTTGTACCCTTGTTTTTCAAGCCAAGGTAAGAGCTTTTCTATAAAGGAAAAAGCTTTTGCATTTCCTTTTTTAATGACAAACCCAATTTTTTTAATTGTTGGCATCTGTTTTTTGAAAATCTATCATGAAGCTCTTCTATTTACAAGAAAGGAAACCCCTGCTAACACTAAATTCTGGTATGGATCTTTTCGATC
>JACPST010000062.1 GCA_016193165.1 Deltaproteobacteria bacterium | reverse complement strand
CATGGCATATCTGAAAAAAATTGACAAGATCAAGTTTTCCATTTATGGTTTTTACACCGTTGTGAAAAAAATCCTATTATTTGTTTTTGTGTTTTTTTCGCTATCGTTGGCCCTGGTGAGTGAGGCGGTTGAATTCCAAAATCAAGGCTGTGTGATTCAAACGCCTGAAGAAAAAAAGCTCAAAGATTATGCCTTAGAGCAAATTCGAGGCAAAAGCTTATCTCTGCATGTCTCTGGCAAAATCCCTCCCTTCAGTTTGTTTGATTTTAAGGAAGCCTCTCCGTTTCCTTTTGTGCCCAATCATCAAAAAGTTTCTTATAAACTTACTGCCACAAGTAAAATCGTTGTCCTTTTGGTTGAATTTACGGATCCAGAGCATAATAAAATTGAAAAACCTTCGGAAGAGAACAATACTTCGCTTTGGGTTTCTGATTTTTCTCCTAGGCATTATGAAGAGCTTTTGTTTAGTCGAGAGCCGGGCAAGCCCACGATGTCTAATTACTATCTGGAAAATTCTTCCGGGCGATACACGGTGGAGGGCAAAGTTTTTGGATGGTTTAAAGTGTCGCATCCTGAGTCTCATTATGGAGAAGATTTAGGTGGGCAGGGGGGACATGACAACTCCAATGGGCCTGTGTGGCGTGTGATGGAAGATATGGCCGTTACAATGAAGGGGCCATTGGATTGGTCTCAATTTGATACGATCGATCGCTACGATTGGGATAATGACGGCAATCTCAATGAACCTGATGGCTATTTGGATTATGTGATGATTGTACATGCGGGCGTGGGGCAAGAAGCAGGGGGCGGCGCGCAAGGGGATGACGCGATTTGGTCTCACAGATCTCGTGCCAAATACCAGCCTCTTCCCGGAGATCAAAATGTGGGGCCTCAAAAGTATGCCAAGCGGGGTGGAGTTCAATTGAGCCCTGATCAAGATTTATGGATCTTAGACTACACGATGATGCCTGAGGATGGAGCGACCGGTGTTTTTGCGCATGAATTTGGTCATGACTTAGGGCTTCCGGATCTTTATGATACGGCGCCTGTGAATAATTCTGAATCTTCAGTTGAGTTTTGGTCCATTATGAGCGCGGGCAGCTGGCTTTCCAAAAAGAATGAGCCTTTAGGAACATTCCCAACCCATTTTTCAGCGTGGGAAAAAATGAAATTAGGCTGGCTCGATTATGATGAAGTAACCTTAGGCCATGAAGATCTTCACAAGTTTGCGCTCTTAGATCGCGCGGAATTTCATGGTCAAAAAGCTCAGGCACTTAAAATCAATCTTCCCAAGGCAACAAAAGTCATTCACATTTCTGATCCTGTGGAAGGGAAATTCTATTGGTATAGTGATAGTGGCAATGAATTTATTCATAGCCTTGAAAAAGAAATTGATCTTACAAGTATTGGGGCAGGCGCTGAAAAAGCAACGCTTACGTTTAAAACGTTTTATGACATTGAAGAAGATTTTGATTATGCCTATGTGGAAATTGAAAATAGCGAAGGAAAGATGGTGCCGATTGTTGGGAATATTACACGGGATACCGACCCCAATGGGAATAATTTGGGGCATGGAATTACCGGACAGTCCCAAGGATGGGTAGAGGCTATTTTTGATTTAACCCCGTATGTTGGAACAAAGCGGCGTTTGAGATTTCGTTATGTTACAGATCCGGCAGAAGGAGGGAAGGGGTTTGCACTAGATGATTTAAAAATTTCTGAAATCGGGCTTCAAGATGGGTTTGAAGAAGAAAGTTCTTGGGTGAGCAGCGGATTTTTAAGAATTGAAAATGGGCAGCGGCCTAAAACGTATTCTCATGCTTATTTTTTAGAGTGGAAAACCTATAATGGGTTTGATGAAGCGCTTCAAAGTATTTACTATCGAAAAAATGAAATATGGGCGGATACCTATGCCTATAGTCCCGGCCTTTTGCTTTGGTACCAAAATGATTTTTATGAAGAGGGAGATAACCAAGTGGGCAGACACCCCGGCGAGGGGCATTTACTTTTGGTCGATTCCCGTCCTGAGCCTGAAAAAACAGAAGAGGGTGAAGTGGCTCGTCCTCGGTTTCAACTGCATGACGCTTCTTTTTCATTTTGGTCTTCTCAAAAATTTATGATTGATGGAATGGCGAAGATGCTTTTAGGTGGAACTCAAGCGGTTCCCGTCTTTAATGATTCTCATTCGTATTGGAATTCCGAAGCGCCGAATAACTCTGTCAAACTGCCAAAAGTGGGGCTCAGTTTTTCACTCCTCAATACATCTCCCGATGACTCGGCTGTGCAGGTGGGGATCCACTACTCAGCGCCTGTGGGCCAAGGGAGCCGTTGAAAAAAGCCCATTTAAATTTATGTTCTCTTTGCTTGCATTTTAAACGCTGACTGCTAAGTTTAATTTCCTATGCGTCAGGCGCTCATTTTAATTGGCCCTCCAGGATGTGGAAAGTCTACCTTTGGTCAGTGGCTTGCGGAAAAAAACCATATTCCTTTTTTTGATTTAGACCGAATGATTGAAGAAAAATATCATGTGTCAATTCCAGAGCTCTTTGAGAGAAAAAATGAGTCTTATTTCCGAGTCTTGGAATTTCAATGTTTGAATGAATTTCAAAAAAGAGTTTTACCTTCCAAATATATCTTAGCCACAGGGGGAGGAACGATTCTTTCCCTTCAGAATCGACAAATTTTAAAAAAACTAGGCAAAGTGATTTATTTAAAAACCTCCTTAGATACCATTCTTCAAAGAGCGTTAGAAGAAGAACGTCCGCTATTTAAAAACAAAACAGAAGACAGTATTAGAATCATCTTGAAGGAACGGGAAAAGTATTATAAAGAATCCGATATTACGTTAGATACGGAAGGAAAATCGGTCACTCAAATTTGTAAAGAACTGATGGAGGAGGGGGAGGGATAAGGTATGGGACAAGGAGATTCAAAAGGCACTCGAAAGATGCTTCGAAGAAAAAGCCAAGCCAAAAAAAAAGCTCGTGCTAAAAAGAACGCTGAGCTGAAACGGAAAAAAAGAAAGGCAGCCAAAAAATGAAGTTTAAAGTACTCATAGATAGTGTTTCAAAAATGGTGGAAATAAACATTCTGAAGACCGTCGCGGAGGGCGAACGGGCAAGGTTCGAGCGAAGCGAGAGAGTGAGCGCGAGCGCGATTTCCTCGCAGGGGAAATCGATAGCGTGTCTGAAGAATGTTTATTTCCACCATTTTCTATGCACATTCTTTTTAGTGCTTTATTTTATTGTTTGGAGCGCTTCTGGTTTTGCAACGGATCCTCAAGGCCCTCGTCTTTTAGAAGTCGGGGTATCCGATGTTTTCGTGCCCCAAGGATTTGATGACAATGACAATTCTCAAGTAGTGGTTGAAGGATATTTTCCAAATACCTGTTATAAATTAGGTCCTGTAAAAATAGAAAAAGAAGAAAACCGTATTAAAATTACTCCTCAGGCTTATTTTTATCATGGTCCCTGTCTTCAGGTGATGGTGCATTATACTCAAGAAATTAACTTGGGAATTCTTAAAGCAGGTAAATACAAATTAGATATCCCTTCGGATTGTCCAGAGGGGACTCCTACGCTCTTTGTTGCTCATTCCACCAATCCAGGACCGGATGATTATCTCTATGCTCCGATTGAAAGTGCCCGTGTCCTTTCAAAAGAAACACCAACCGTTCGTTTGCATGGAGTGTTTTCCAATAGCTGTATGAGCTTAGATCGCGTGGCGGTTCATTTAGAATCTAATCGTGTGGTGGCCATTCTTCCCATTGCTAAGTTTGAAAATACGGAACTTTGCTTAAATGTCTTAAAGCCCTTTCATAAGGATGTCCGAATTGAAGAGCCTCTCAATGGCCGTACTCTTCTTCACATCCGTTCTCTCAACGGCAACGCGGTCAATGTGATTGAGGATTTTTAAATCCGCACTTTTCGAATATGGGTTTTGAGGGCGCGAAGAGCGACGATATAGTCGCTGCCGAAGAGTTTACCGATCAGGTTTCGGGTGAGCATAATGCGTTGCAGGTTCTCAGTGGTTAAGCCCCCTTCCAAATGAATGTTATCAATGTTTTTTAAAGGAAGTCCTATATCCTTCCACATGCTGTCTAAATGCTCTAAGCTTTTCTCCACGGTTCGTTCCGCCCATATCAAGGTATCTTCATTTAAAGGTTTATTGGATTTTAAAACATGCTGTTCCAGGGATTGTAAAACTTGTTGAGCTATTTTTAATTTTTTCATCGCATACTGAAGAGTGGGGATTCTGCCTTCCGTGAGCCATGCCATAAAGATCCGGGGTGTGGCACTTTGTATTTCTGACGGTAAAAATCCGCCTTGTTTTCTTAAAATAAATCGAAGCGCCGCCATAAGCTCTGCGGGATGCTCTTTGAGCGTTTGGCTAATGAGGTCGCTGCAATAAAACACATGATTTTGATCGAGCTTGGCCAAAACTTGGTAAAATTTAAAAAATATTTTATTTTCAGGAAGCGAAAAGACGCCCGGAAGAAGGTGAGGGTGGCTTTGGCTCAGCTCCTCGTAGATCATGGCCCATTGCTGAGGGATAAGGGAGGTACGATGTGCGGTCATGGGAACATTTTTTTCATAGACTCTTAAAAATTCTTGCGCTTGGTTGGAGTGTTCTGAATGGGCTTTTTGGCGTAAGTACTGATAGAGATAATCTGGATTTGAAAAAAGCCTTCGTGTTGGCCAGCCATAAAAAAATTCTTGATTTGTTTCATCGCTGATTAAAAAAAGTTTAGGCTCAACTTCAAAAAGAACGCGATGCCACTCCGCAATATTTGGAGTGGGAACAATTTTAAGCCCCCGATGAGCAGCCATTCGAAAGATTTGCATGGGATCTAATAGAACTTCTTGAGTATCCAACAAATCTCGCAGGAGGCTAAAAACTTCTTCAGAGCTTTGAACAGCTAAGCGTTCCGATCCGCGCCCAATTGCGTATTGAAGTCCCGTGTTACTCTCTCTTCGATGAAAGGCTCGTGTGGATTCCTGATAAGAAGCAAAGGCTTTAGAGATCCTAGGGTGCTCTTTGGCCGCTCTTAAAAGTTGCGCGATAATTTCTAACCTTTGTTTTTGAAGAGGGATGATGAGTTCCGAGCGCACTTGTTTAATGGCATCTTCTAAAAGTTTTTCATCGATAAAAAGAGAAAGTTTATCTGCGGGTACATCCAATAAAGTTGTAAATGTTTTTTTTATTTGTGAAAGTTGAAGAGCATTTCTTAATGTCCCAATGTTTGCTTCAAAGTGAAGGACGGCATTCTTCAATTTTGTTTGAACATAAATCTCTTGAGAATTGGCCGCCCCAGTAAAGCTCAAAGCGATGATAAAATAAACATTTAAGACGGCAAGCCAGCCCTTTTTCATAAGAGGTTCTAGTTTGCAAACCATATGCCATTCTAACCTATTGAAATTGCTTATTTTTATTAATCTCTCCATGTTTAGAGAGTTGACATTCCTTTCTTTTTTACAAGGCTCTTTACTTTATGCTAGGCTGTAAAGATCATTGTGGAGCACTTCAAAAAGAATTGGACGTTTTATTCCTTCATTTTAATTATTTTAATCTTTGCGAGCATTGTTTTTGTGTTGAGTAAAAAAGAAAAAAGCGGGGTGACTATGTTAGAAAGCATTAAAGCTTGGGGCAACGTAACAATTGAACGCTATAAACTTCCCAATGGGCTTCAAGTGATCTTAGCCTTAAAACCTGATTCTCCAACCTTTGCTTATTACACGTGGTTTAATGTGGGATCTCGTCATGAGAAAAAAGGGAAAACCGGCATTGCTCATTTTTTTGAACATTTACTTTTTAAAGAATCCAAAAATTTAAAAGAGGGCGAATTTGATCGCTTGATGGAAGCCCATGGAGCCAATACCAATGCCAGTACCTGGGTCGATTGGACCAATTATTATGAAGTTCTGCCCAGCGATGAAGAAAAAGTAGAGCTTGTCGTTCGGCTGGAAGCGGAGCGTATGAGCAATATGATTTTAAATGAAAAACAAATTAACTCAGAACGCGAAGTTATTAAAAATGAAAGACGCTTTCGCGTAGATAATGATGTCGAAGGCACTATGAATGAAGAGCTCGATCACCTGGCCTATACTACGCATCCCTATGCTCAGCCTGTCATTGGATGGATGGAAGATATTACGGGGCTAACGTTGGAAGATTGTATTGCGTTTTACAAGACTTACTATGCTCCCAATAATGCAACCCTTGTTATTGTAGGAAATGTCCACAAAAAGAAAACCATGGAATGGATTCAAAAATACTATGGAGGAATTCCTTCATCTCAAATTTCTCCTGAAAATATTCCTTCAGAGCCGCCTCAAACCAAAGAACGAAAACTCACGATCCGCAGAGATGACATCGATGTAGAAAAGGTCATTTATGCGTTTCATGTCCCTCAATATAAACATGACGATACGCCTGCTTTAGAACTTTTAGGAGAAATTCTTTTTAATGGAGAAGGCTCCAGGCTTTATAAGCAAATGATTATTGATGAAGAAATTGCTTCTCATGTGAACGGCGGGATGATGGATTTAAAAGATCCGTCTCTTTTTCAAATCTCTGTTGCTATGCGAAAAAATCAGCCCATTCAAAAAGCGCATAAT